>JAAENP010000470.1 GCA_024224155.1 bacterium | reverse complement strand
GCAGGGGCGGCTGGATCATGCTGCTGGTGGCAGTGGCGCGCCCGGAGCGGGTCCACGGCCTGGTCGGAATCGCAGCGGCACCCGATTTCACGGAGGACCTTTTGTTGCCAAGAGCGACTGCAGCGCAACACCAGGCCCTTCAGGAGCAGGGATTCGGCGTGCTCACCGAAATCGACGTCAAAGCCACGCTCAAGAAGAAGCTGGACGCGGATTTTCGCCGCTACGTGATTCTCGGCGCCTGCAACCCACACCTGGCCAACCAGGCCCTCAACGCCGAGCTCGAGATCGGCCTGCTGCTGCCCTGCAATGTCATCGTGTACGAAGACGGTGACGGCAGTGTCGTCTCGATAGCCGATCCCAACGTGATGATGCAAGCGGCGGCGACCGAGGAGTTGGAACCGCTGGCGGCCGAGGCGCGACGGCGGCTCGAGCGCGTGGCCGAGGCGCTGGCCGGATCCGGCGCCGGCTAGCTCACCGCGGGCGACCAAGTGCCGATCAGTCGAACTCTCTGCGCGGCTCGACCTGGTCGGCGCCCACTCGACCCGATTCGATACCGGCCTTGAAGTAGTTCTCGCCTCGAACCGGCGAATCCGCCAACCGGCGGAGCATGGCGATCTGGCCGACGTGCGTCAGCGCGTCCGCGATTGGCCCCTGAAACAGCTTCTCCTCCGGAAAGCCGCTCGGCTCGCCACTGGCCAGACGCCGATCCAGCCTCTCCAGTGCCGCGAAGAAGCGAGCGACTTCGTCGTCCCAGGAGCGGAGCTCCGCCTCCCGCCATACCTGGTGGCCCTCGGCCTGGGACAGAGCCCAATCCAAAAGATCGCCGATATGAGCGAGGATCTCACCGGGCGTCCGGGAGCTCGGACCAACCCGGAAGCCGGAGAAACCTTCGGGTGCCCCGCGAACCGCCTTGCCGCCCCGATACGCGAGGGTCGCGATCGTGTGACGCAGAAATTCGGTCTTGGCGCCGTCCGCAGGCATTTCATACCCCCTTTTCGGGCAAATCGTAGGTCGTGATCTCGAGGTGGAAGCCGTCCGGATCATCGAAATAGATGGAATGGGATATCTGATGATCCTCGAACTCGGTGGCGATACCCCTTGCTGCCAGTTCCCTGCGCGCCCGGTCGAAGTTCTCTCGATCGGCACGGAAGGCGACGTGACGAAACTCGGACACTCCGTGGTACCGCACATGCTCTTGTGACGCCCGCCGCTGCGGAAAAATCGCCAGTCCCGAGACCCCGGTCATCATGAAGATCGGAAAGTCACCCCAAACGTGTTCGTGGCGACGCTCCAGACCCAGCACTTCCTCGTACCAAGCTGCCGAGGCCTCCGGATCGGCGACCGAAATTGCCATGTGATCGAGTCCCTCGAGTCTCATCTCACCTGTACCTCACTATTTGAACACCAGGGCCAGAATCACGACCACCGCCCCCGCGAATCCCAGCAGGCACTGAATCGTAATCGGCACTCGGGCCATCAGGCGAACCGCCTTCGACAGGTCGGACCTGCCTCTGGCAAGCATCCAGGTGACGATCGCCATGGCGAAAGCCAAGAACTGCCATCGAAAGAAGGTCCCGACACGGTTCATACCCCGGGTGAAACCGCTGCCCGTCGGCTCGACGTCAGCCGCCAGTACGAGCGACAGCCCGAATGCGATCATCCAAAGAACGAAGGCGACCTGCACTCCGAAGCTGGAGCCGCGCTCAGCCGTCATCGCGCTCGATCAAGTCACCGTTCGAGGTCGGCACGTTGACTTCGTCGAGCAGCCGTACGAAAGCTCTCCGAGCCTGCCTTTTGTGCATCGCAACCATGAGCCAGGGCCAGAGCAGGCACCAGAACGCCATCATCGGCAACGCGATCAGGAGCACTTCCTCGTGGGACGGATAGAAGCTCTCGGGAAACAGGTACACCTCGAGCAGTACCGGCAGTACGACAAGAGCCGCGAAGACTAACCCCAGGGCGAGGCCCAGCAACACACAGTATCGAGTCCATGACCAGAAACGCACCGAGAACGTGGCCGACCCGGATCGTCGGTCGATTCGCACTTCGACGTCGTTCCAGCCGATGTTGATTCCCGTCAGGAATGTCGTCGAGCGAAATCGGACCGAGTCGTTCGTTTCGGTAAGCAGCTCGTATCGGTTGCGGCGTGCCTTGGCGAGCGGCAACAGCCCGGTCCTGATCCGCTCCGCCAACCGCTCAATGAAGCCTTCGGCCAGCCGCTCCGGCTTCCAGATCCCTTCGAAATTGGGATGAAAGAGACCCGGCACGGTAACTGTCGGCTAGTCGTTTCGGCTCGTGATCTCGATCAGATGGTACCCGAACTGGGTCTGGACCGGGCCGTGGACCTTACCGACCTCGGCGCTGAAAACCACCTGATCGAACTCGGGAACCATCTGCCCCGGTCCGAACTCGCCCAGGGCTCCACCCTGGGCGCTCGATGGGCACTGCGAATGCTCCTTGGCGACGTCGCCAAAGTCGGCGCCGGCTTCGATTTGGCTCTTGAGATTCTCAGCCGCCTGCTGATCGGAAACGAGAATGTGACGAGCTTGAGCTCTGGACATGGCCTCTCCTTCGATCGAGTCGTTGGTTGTCGGTCGGGTCTAGCGCACCACTCTATCGAGAGTCTACTTCCCCGTCCGCGCGCCGATCCGGAGAATCACCTTCGAGCTCGACGCCCAACCCGTCGGCGATCCGATTCACGTAGGCAAAGTAGGCTGCGACCGCGCAAATGTCGTGGATCGCCCGATCGTCGAAGCCTTCGCTTCGCAAGCCGTCCACGTCCTCCTTCGTCACTTCGCTCGGCGAGGCCGTCAGTTTGGCCGCATAGTCGAGCATGGATCGATCCGCGCCCGAGAGACCTGCGCGTCGGTAGTCCTCAACCAGAGTTCTCACGAGCTCACTCGCCTTTTGAGCCGTAGGCTTCTTCGCCGCCAACAACCTACGGAGTCCCGCCCCGTGATGGTGCACTCAGTAGTGGCAGTCATTCTCTGCTGAAACCACCACGGCAATCATCTCGCGCTGGATTCGGCTGAGCGGGCCGGCGCCGTACATCAGGCTGCGATAGAGATCGTAGTGACGTCTCATGGCCTGCGGGTGGAGGCCATGAATGCGAAGAATGTTGTCGGCGTCGGGAACGCCCTCGGACTCGGGAATGTCGACGTAGTCGATAAACGCCATCACTGCCTCCTTTCTCACCGGAGCTTCTGAGCCGCGGTCTCGAGTTCTCGGGAGGCCTGGCGATTCGCCTCTGTTAGTCGATCCGTCATGCGAACGCGCGCCATCCTACCTCTTCTTTGGCACCGCACTTGCCGCCGCCCGACCGCGGAGGCTCTATTCCGGCTATCTGGAGTCGACGACGAACCTGCCGTCGGCCTCGACCCGCAGGCGGAGAATCCTCGACTCGCCAGGGGGAATCTGAACGGTAATCGGCCGGTGCTGCGTGGGTCGCTTGGGCTGAGTCAGGTAGAGCCTCAAGTCGCGCGAGCCTTCGGGGAGCTCAATACTCTCCTCGAACGAGCCACCGACCCCCTTGCGCACCAGGAAGTTCTTCTTCTCTACGAATCGATAGCGCCGGTTGAGAATCTGCGTCGTTCCGGAAAAGACGGTCAGCACACCGCGCGGGCGGGCGCTCGCGAACTCGATTTCAAGCGTGCCCGGACCGGTCTTGGGAGCGGGCTGGGGCGCCCGCACGACTCGCACCGGCTTGGGCGCTGGGACCGGGACCACGATCACCGGTGGCGGCTCGGGCTCTGGAGCCGCGCGAGCCCGACGAACCCTTTCCCGAGCCTGCCGCAGGGAGGCCTCGAGTGGCTCCAGAGTCTCCTCCGGTGCCTCGAGCTCTATGAGCTGATCGATCGACGCCCGGGCACGGTTGAAGTCGGCCCGAGCGATCTCGAGATGGGCGTTCTGAGCGACCTCATCGATACGATCCAACCGCTCCATCTCCAGCTCGGCGGCGCGCCCAATCAGAGCACTCACGCCGGGATCGGCATCCACGGGAAAGAGCATTTCGGCCTGGTCTAGATAGTCCCCTGCCGCCTGAACGTCACCGGCGGCAAGGAGCACCCGGCTCTGCTCCAGGAGCCCTACCACTCGCCTACGCATCGCCGCCGAGGGTTCATCCGTGGATCGGACCACCGGATCCGCCGCACCGCCGTCGCTGAATGCCATCAGCAGCAAGGGCAGGGCCACGACGAATGCAGCTACGGCCGCGAAGGCAGGCCGCTCGCGAACGGCGACGCCGCCGCGACGAGCTATGGAAACGGCCGGAGGAACCAGCGATCGAAGGAGCCGCCAGGCTCGCCCTCCCAGAGCACGCGTCAACCGCAGCGCCCTCAGGATCTGCCCCCGGGGATCTTCTTGCTCAGGAGCAGGGGGCGCGGCGGTCACTGCGCTCTCCCACTCGACCTCTTCCAGCTCGGCTTCGAGATGCGACCTCAGGACCTCCTCGATCGGCGCCGCAACGGTCGGCTCCAGGGGCGAGAGCAGCTCGGACGGGGGCCCGGATTCCGCCTTCGCTTCCGGTTTCGGCCGCTCCAGCTCCTCGGGCACGGCTGCCTCGGCGCTCTTCGGCCGCAGCGGGAAGGGCGCCGGCACGGTGTCGTTCAGGGCCGCCTGGGCCTCGACGATCTCACGCACTTCGGTGGCTATGGCACCGGCGGTCTCGTATCGATCCCCGGGCTCCTTGGCGAGCGCGCGGGCCAAAACCGCCTTGAAGCCCGGCATCAGCTCGGGCGCGAACCGCTCCGGAGGCGTCGGCTCTTCCTGCACAATCTTCTGCACCAGCTCCGCGATCGAGGTCGCCTCGAACGGCAGATGCCGGGTGAGAAGCTCGTAGAGAATGACCCCGAGTGAATAGATGTCGGTTCGCTGATCGCCCGGCTGGCCCATGACCCGCTCGGGCGCAAGGTAATTCGGCGTACCCAGGTTTCGAAGCTCGCTGGCCAGGTCTTCTCCGCGCAGCGCGGCAATGCCGAAGTCGGCGACCTTGATCACCCCGTCGTTGCCGAGCAGGATATTCGCCGGCTTCACGTCGCGGTGAATGCAGCCGTTCTCGTGCGCATAATCGAGGACCTCGGCGACCGCGGTCAGAATCTCGCTGATGAACTTGAGCGACATCGGCTCGGGGTCATCGAGGCGCTGGCGGAGGCTTTTCCCACCGACGAACTCCATGGCCAGAGCCTCGACCTCGCCACTGCGATCCTCGACGATGTCGAAGACCATCACGATCCCGGGATGCTCGAGAGCGCCCACATTACGCGCTTCGTTGATCAGCAGACGGCGAACGGTGTCGGGATCCAGAGCCTTGCCTTTGATGCCGGTCAGTTTCTTCACGGCCACCCAGCGGCCGATCATCGGATCTCGGGCTAGATAGACAATCCCCATCGAGCCCTTGCCAATCTCTTCGACGAGCTCGAAGCGACCGATCTTCTCAACCGTCGTGGGACCGGACTCCTCATCCGGGAGTGGCTCGAAACCGCGCCTTTGGGCCAATGGACTCACCGCCAAGATCTCCTCCTCCCTATTAGGTATCACCGGGTATCGGGATGCCGCAGTGGAGTGGGTCACTACCCTTTTTCATTCGTCCGGGAGATGCTGCCCGCCACGGAGGCCTCAGTGGACGCTCAGCCAGAGGTTAGGCGGCTTTCTGCGGCGAAACCGGCGGCGGCTCTGAGGCCGCAGGCATCGTCGCCCGACGAGGGCGGTGACCGCTAACGTTTCTTCCGACCGGAGAGCTCCCGCAAGGCCTCGATCGGGCGGCGATCGGGTGCCATCAGCTTGATCGACTTGCGCAGGGCCTTCTCGGCCTCATCGATGTCGTTCTTATCGCCGAGAATGAGCCCCAGATAGTAGTGCGCCGCTCCGCATCGGGGCTCGATTCGAATCGCCTCCTTGAGATCACGTATCGATTGCTTGCGGTAGCGATGAGACTCGAACTGGTCCCTACGGTAGGCAAGCTCAGCGCGGTAGAGAGCGCTTTGAGGATCACAGTCGACGGCGAACTCGAGCAGCTCGAGGGCCTTGGCGAGATCACCCTGCTCGGCGAGGGCCAAGCCCTTCTTGAACTGTTCTTCCGAGTCGAGCAGATCGGTCTCGATCGCGAACTTCGCCTTCTTGCGATCCGCCTCCTGGTCGCGCAGTACCTTCCGGCGATGGACGAGGGCACCGCGACTCTCACTGCTCCTGAGCTCGGCATAGGCCTGCGCCGCCTTCAAGAACAGGAGCTCTCCCTGCTCGGCGAAATCGGTCACTCCCATCTCCTCGAGCGACCAGGGAGCGTAGGTCTGCGCAGCTCGCAAGTAAGCCTGGTCGATCTCGGGCACGGCTGCGCCCTCCTCCAACTCGAGGAAATCGAACGCGTCCTTGCGCCGAAACGACAGGTAGGCCTCGACGATCTTCGTCTGCCTGAGAAGCAGAGCCTGGTCTTGGACGGAATCGGTCGCTGCGGCTTCGGAAGGCGAGGTCGAGCGCCCCTGCCGCTGAACGGCCACCGGCTTTGCAGCACTCGGCTCCAGGCCGGGCTTCTTTGCGGCGACCTCGCCGACCGGCAACACTTGGCCCAGGAGTGCCAGCGCATAGACGATGCGATCCACCTCCTCGTTGGCCAGCGAGACGGTCGATGCCAGCTCCGCGAGACCTAGCGGCTGCGACTCCAGGGCCTGAACGACCCGCTCGGCATGGCCCGTGAGGCGAAGCTGGGCGCCTTCGAAGACCGGATGCGGGTCGAGGCTCAACGGCTCATCGCGGAGTCTGACGATACCGGCGCTGATCTCGGCCTGGGGCGTCAGTTTCAGCACTCCGGTCAGAATCAGCTGCGGCGCATTGGTCTTGACGGTGAGATCTGCGATACCTCGATCGTCGACCAGCTCGAATTCGCCGCGTTCCCAGGTAAAGCCATCCAGAAGCTTGCGCGCCAGGTTCTTCTGCAGGTTCTTGTAGATCTCCTGGGGAGACAGGAGACCACGCTCGATCAGCACCTCTCCCAGCGGAACTCCCCGACTCAACGAGTCCGAGAGCGCGCTGCGATGTTCTTCCTCCGAGAGCTGGTCCTCACTGCGCAAGAAACGTCCGAACGTCTCGTGCGCGAGATTGGAGCGGCACTCGACCGGGCGGCCGTCGACGATGATGATCTGCTTCGCGACCGGCTTGCGCGCAAGCCGCAGGACTCCGCTGCGGCTCGTCCTCGCCATCGCCGCCAGCAGCACCGCATATGAGGTGATGGCCAGATCACCGCCTGATACGCCGGCGATCTCGTTCCACTGCTCACCTTTCGGTATCACTATCGTCCCCGTGGCGCTATCTTACGCTGCCACGGCTGAGCGGGCGCCCGAAGGCACTCTCGAGGGCTCGGGGGCGCTACCATACCGCCGTGGCGAAGGATCGAGTCGGCGAGCGCAAAGAGAAGCTCGCGAAGTATCGAGAAAAACGCCGGGCGGGAGCCACCCCTGAGCCATTTGGGGCCGAAGGCGCCGTCCGGCCCGGTCTGTTCGTGGTGCAGAAGCACGCCGCGACCAGCATGCACTACGACTTCCGCCTCGAGATCGGCGGTGTGCTGGTTTCGTGGGCCGTACCGAAGGGACCGTCGCTCGACCCAGATGACAAGCGCTTTGCCGCCGCCACCGAAGACCACCCGATGGAGTATGGCGACTTCGAGGGCATCATCCCCAAGGGCAACTACGGCGCCGGAGCGGTCATTCTCTGGGACCAAGGTCGGGCAGTTCACGAGATCGAACCCGAGCAGGGCCTGCGCGACGGCAAGCTACTCTTCGAACTGCACGGCTACAAACTGCGCGGACTCTTCACGCTGTTTCGGCTGAAGAGCGAAAAAGAGTGGCTGATGATGAAGAAGCCGGACGCCTACGCCACCGGACTCGGCGCCGAAGGCATGGGCGAGCAATCGATCGTCTCCGGCCTCACGGTCGAGGAGCTTCGCGACGGCAACCCCCGAATCGTCAGGCTGACTGACCGTCTCGAGGAACTGGGCGCCAAGCGCCGCGAGCTCCGTTCCGATCGCGTCAAGGTCATGCTGGCGCAGCTTCGCTCCGAGCCCTTCTCGAGAACCGGCTGGATCTTCGAGCTCAAATACGACGGCTATCGGGTGGTCGGCGAGCGCCGGATGGCCAGGGTCGGAACCAAACCCGATGTCCACCTCCACTATCGAAGCGGCCGCGAGGCCACCCTGGTCTTCCCCGACGTCGTGCGGTTTCTGGGCAAGCTGCCTTACAACCTGGTCTTGGACGGCGAGGTGGTCGTGCTCGACGACGCCGGCAAGCCCAGCTTTCAACTCCTTCAGAAGCGCGCGCTCCTGACCCGCCCGGCCGACATTCTGCGCGCCGCCGTCCCCTACCCGGCAACCTACTTCGTCTTCGATCTCCTGGGCTTCGAACGCTACGACCTGCGCGGCCTCCCGCTGATCGAGCGCAAGAGACTCCTGAGACAGGTCCTGCCGCCGGTGGGGCCAATCCGCTATGCCGACCATATCGACGAGCGCGGCGAGGGCATGTACGAGCAAATCCGTCGGATGGGTCTCGAGGGTATCGTCGCCAAACAGGCGTCCTCTCCCTATCGCGGCGGCCGGTCGCCGAAGTGGCTCAAGGTGCGCGCGGAACTCACCGGCGATTTCGTGATCGTGGGCTTCACCAGGCCGAAATCGTCGCGCCCCGGCTTCGGCGCCCTTCATCTCGGGCAGTTTCAGGGCAACGAGCTGACCTACGCGGGGCGTGTCGGCACCGGCTTCGACGACAAGTTGTTGAACGAGCTGCGGTCGCAGCTCGACCGCGTCGTCCGGGATACGCCAGCGTTCACGGGAGATCCACCCAAGGCCAAAGAACACGTCTGGGTCGAGCCCGAGCTGGTCGCGGAAATCAAGTACATCGAGTACACCGAGGTCGGCCACCTGCGCCACCCCGCCTTCGTCCGGCTGCGCGACGACAAGAAGCCCATCGAGTGCGTCCGAGACGACCTGCCGCCCCAACCGAGGGAATCGGAGGCGGTCGAAGGGCCACTTCAGGACCTGGACGAGCAACCATCGGTTGTCGTCAGCCGGCCGGAGAAAGTGTTCTGGCCTGCTGAGGGCTTCACCAAGGGCGATCTCGCTGCCTACTATCAGGCCGTAACGCCGTGGCTGTTGCCGTTCTTACGCGACCGTCCCGTGGTGCTCGACCGCTACCCGGACGGCATTGACGGCAAGTCCTTCTTCCAGAAGAAGGCTCCGGACTTTGTTCCCGACTGGGTGGTCACTCGAGAGATCTGGGGCGACGAGGCGAGCGGCGAGGAGGCGCGCTACTACCTGGCCAACGACGAGCGGGCATTGCGCTACCTGATCAACCTGGGCGCGATTCCTCTGCACGTCTGGCACAGCCGGCTCGAGACCCTGCAGCAGCCCGACTGGTGCGTCCTGGACCTCGACGCCAAAGACGCACCGTTTTCGTCCGTCGTCACGACCGCCCGTGCAATCCACGATCTGGCCGAGGATATCGGTCTGCCTTCGTTCGCCAAAACCAGCGGCGCGACCGGTGCGCACGTTCTCATCCCCCTCGGAAGCAACCTCACCTACGACCAGTCCAAGCAGCTGGGGGAGGTTCTCTGCAAGGTGATCTCCCAGCGGCTGCCCGAAGAGACCTCGATCGCTCGCCTGCCTTCTCAGCGCAAGAGCAAGGTCTACCTGGATTTCTTGCAGAACGGCTACGGCAAACTGATCGTGGCGCCTTACAGCGTCAGGCCACGACCGGGCGCGCCGGTCTCGACGCCACTGCGCTGGAGCGAGGTCAACGCCAGACTCGACCCGTCACGGTTCACCATCAAAACGGTCCCGGCTCGGCTCCGGCGCATGAAATCCGATCCGTGGGCGGAGGTTCTCGAGACCGTGCCCGACTTACCGAGCGTGCTGGCGCGGCTGGCGGAGGTGACCGAGTAGGCACCTCCGGCCCGAACCGGCTCGGCGGCGCGTCGTGTATTCTCCCGGCCATGACCAGCTCATCCGAAGAGCCGAAGACCGTCTGGCGCAAGGTTCTCGAGCCCGACGAACTGGCCGAGGGCCGGGTCACACCGGTGACCTGCGGCCATCAAACCGTTTGCCTGACCCGATTCAAGGGCGAGTACGGAGCCCTCGATAATCGCTGTCCGCACCAGGGCGGCCCGCTGGGCGAAGGCTCGATCGAGAACGGACTTCTGCGGTGCCCGTGGCACGGCTGGGACTACGATCCTCTGACCGGCAAGGCTCCGGGCTTCGATGACGGCGTGCGCACCTTTCCGGTCGAGCTCCGGGACGACGGCGTCTACGTGGGCTTCGATGAAGAAGAGGTCCACGTGCGCACGGTCTCCGACGTCATGGCCGAAACCATGGTTGCGTGGGGCATCAAGCACGTCTGGGGCATGGTCGGCCATTCGAACCTCGGGCTGGCCGACGCGCTGCGGCGCCAGGCTGAAGCCGGTAACCTCGCCTACTACGGTATTCGGCACGAAGGCGCGGCCTCGTTCGCGGCATCGGCCTACGGCAAGCTCACCGGCCGACCGGCTGCCTGCCTTGCCATTGCCGGCCCGGGCGCCACCAATCTCCTGACCGGACTCTGGGACGCCAACGTCGACCGGGCGCCGGTCCTTGCCCTCACCGGGCAGGTCGACACGCAAGTGGTGGGGCCCGGAGCGTTCCAGGAGATCGATCTCTCCGCCGCCTTCGGCAAGGTCGCCCAGTGGAGCCAGCCGGTGCTCCACACCAGCAAGCACGCGGAGCTGATCAACCTCGCCTGCAAGAGCGCGATCCTGAATCGCGGAGTCTCCCACCTGATCTTTCCGGACGAGGTCCAGGTGCTCCCGATCGGCGAAGCCCAGGCCGGCAACAAAGAAGGCCGGCTCGCCGAGCGGACGATCGCCCCGCCCGAGGGGGCTCTCGACGACGCCGTCGCTCTGCTTGAATCGTCCGAGCGCCCGGTCATCATCGTCGGGCACGGGGCGCGGTTTTCGATGGACGGCATCCTCGAGTTGGGAGACCACCTGAACGCGCCCATTCTCACCACCTTCAAGGGCAAAGGGCTGATCTCGGACAGCCACCCGCTGGGGTGCGGCGTCCTGGGCAGAAGCGGTACGCCGATTGCGAGCTATTTCATGAACGAGTCGGATTCGCTCCTCGTGTTCGGCGCCAGCTTTTCCAACCACACCGGCATCACACCTAAGCGGCCGATCATCCAGGTCGACTACGACCCGATGATGCTGGCCAAGTTCCATCCGGTGAAAGTGCCGCTCTGGGGCGAGATCGGTGTTACATCCAGATTGTTGCTCGAACAACTACCGAAGGCGGCCTGGACCTCGGACCGCCGCGGTGAGATCGCGGAGCGCTGGCAGATCTGGCGCGACGAGAAGAAGAAACGCGAGGGCGAGGAGCAGGACGGAGGGATCGCGTCGGTCTCTGTTTTCGCCGCGCTCACCCGTCAAGCACCCGCCGACTCGATTCTGTGCGTGGACGTCGGCAACAACACCTATTCCTTCGGGCGCTATTTCGAGTGCAAACGACAGGCGGTGTTGATGTCAGGCTACCTGGGCTCGATCGGCTTCGGATTCCCGGCGGCGCTCGGCGCCTGGGCGGCGACCCAGGAAGAGGGGACTCCTTTCCATGGCCGCAAGGTGATCTCGGTCTCGGGTGACGGCGGCTTCGGTCAGTACCTCGCCGAGCTCACCACCGCGGTCAAGTACGGCATGAACATCACCCATGTGCTTCTGAACAACTCCGAGCTCGGGAAGATCTCCAAGGAGCAACGCTCCGGCCGCTTCGACGTCTGGCAGACCGAGCTCCGGAACCCGAATTTCGCGCGCTTCGCTCAGAACTGCGGCGCTCTGGGCGTCCGAGTGGAAGGCGCCGAGGACCTCGACGAAGCTCTCGAGCGCGCCCTTGCCCACTCCGGGCCGGCTCTGGTCGAGGTTATGGCAGACCCGTCGCTCGTCTAGCTATTGCATCAAGTTGGGTTTGCGGCCGTCGCCGTCAACGCTCGGACTGAGCTTGCCACCGCCGCCGCGTATGATGTCGGCGAGCTTGCCGTGGAGCTTCAGAGTCGGTGGCTTCCACGGTTTTCGTCGGCTGTCCGCCTGTGAACCGGTGAGGTTGCGCGGCTCAGATCCCTTCACGACGGACGCCTAGGAATCCTGCCCGCGCAGCCAGCGCTCGAGATTGACCAGGTCCCAAAAGCGAAACAGAGTGTTCGAGCGTCCTCCATCCAACATCGCGCCAACTTCTTCCTCCACTGCCCGTGGGTCAAGGATACCAAGCCTGCCCAACTCTCTGGCTCCGCCCAGCGCTTGCCAAAGCCGCCGACCCTCGGCCCGCACCAGCTGCCCAAAGAACGCACGGGCGTCTGACTTGCGCAGGGAATCGAAGCCGAGATCGGGGAACCTCAGCTCGAGCATCCGGCGCACCAGCTTTCGATCCGGGCCTCCATCACCGATCAGCAGCCGCGGTGGAACTCGGTAGAGAAACTCCACCAGGTCTGGATCGAAGAAAGGATGCGCGAGTTTGACGTCGAATCGGCGGCCCAGTTCGAACGACTCCTCGAGCTCCAGGGCAACTAGCGGGTGGTCGAGTCCCCGGCGCATCTCCCGTACGTAGAAACTCGACCCGAATCGAAGACTGGACAACGAACCGGTGCGCTCGGAGAGCTCTCGTCGGAAACCACGGTCTGGAGCCAGCCATCGCGGCATGCCCCGTCTCAGTCGTCGTTGCCGCGCCCACCGGGAGGCGCTGGGAACGAGACGCGCGAGCACCCCGTCGGCTGCCTGCCGGAGAACGACTCGGACACCGAAGCGCCAGATGCCGATTCGAGCAGCCTCTGCCATCGACAACCCATACGAACTCCGCAGCCCGCCGATCAGCCGAGCCAGGGTGACCAACCGTCCGGAGAGCAGGAGATCAGCCGCGTAGTAGGGCGACACACCGAGCCAATCATCCCCTCCGCTACCCGTCAAGATAACGTCGCAACCTCGCTCTCGGCCGGCCTGAGCAAGGCGCGAGAATTCTCCGTTCCACACGTTCAGCAACGGCACCGGCCAAGTCGAGGCCAGATCCGCGGCCCGCTCCAGAGGCCCTCGCCTACCCGGCCGAGCCGCGACCACTTGAATCTCCTGTTCGAAGTCGAGGGTGGCTGCAACGGCCGACTGGATGGGCAACTCGTCACACTCGGCGTGGTCGAACGCCAACGACAGAGCCAGGGGCCGCTTTTGCTTCGGTCCCGAGTCTCGAAGGCGACTGGCTATGGCAACGGAATCGAGCCCGCCACTCAGGAAAACGCCGCTTCGCTCGGCTGCGGCGTTTCGCCGAATGGCACGGTCGAAAAGCACGGGGAACTGCGCGAGTTCCTCGGGATCGAGCCAATCGACTCGGTCGGGGTCGCCGGCCGAGGCCGGGTCCCAGTAACGCACCAGCTTCTCTGTGTCCTCGGTGACCTCCAAGGCGTGACCCGCCGGAATCCGTCGCACCGCCTCGAAGTAGGTCTGTCGTTTATCCGGCCAGCGGTGCCACAAGTGCTCGGCCAAAGCAACCCGGTCGACCGACCTCGATACTCCCGCGAGGTCCAGCAGCATCTCGATCGAAGGAGACAGAAGCGTTTCGTTGCCTGCTCGACTGTAGAAAAGAGGATAGATCCCCATAGGATCCCGCAGAGCCGTCAATCGCCTCTCAGCCCCGTCCCAGATCAACGCTGCGAATCTGCCACGCAGGCTGGCAAATAGAGATTCCCCGCGGCCCTGGTACGACTCGAGCAACTCCTCCGCCCGACTCCTCCGGGCGCCGGCAAGCTCGAGCGCGCCGGCGAGTATCAGCCTCAGCTCGCCTCGAGTCGCCGTGGTCGCGTCCGACCGGAATCCACCCCGCGGTCTCAACCGCAGACCTGAGGACGACCAGCCGGCGACGACCGCCTCCCAGTCCAGGCAAGCGACCCAGTCGCCTTCCATCAGCCGCTTTCTTCCATCTGACTTAGTATAGAAACTCGACAGACCCCATGACGTCTCTTCCCTTCAGAGCCCTCGATCTGGAACTTTCGATCACCAGGACCGAGATCCCGCCACCCGTAGTCCCGAACGAGCGCTGGATCGACAACGCGGGGCATCTCCTCGCTTGGAGCTCACAAGACCGCCTCCAGGTCGCCGGCACAGGCGTGTTCTGCTTCGCCGGCGACTCGAGGCAAGTCATGGCCTTTGTCGACCACGATGTGGAGAGTACGCGGGTGCAAGAGGACTTCTGTCGCTTCGTGCTTCCGCTTGTGCTGCAAACGCGGGGTTGGCAGGTACTGCACGCGAGTGCTGTCTCGACACCGGAGGGCGTCGTGGGATTCTGCGGCCGATCGGGAGCCGGTAAGTCCACCGTCGCCCGGACTTGGGCAACCGAGAAGCACGCTCTCTGGGCGGATGACAGGTTGGTGCTGAGAGTCCACAACCAGACGCCCGAGACGATCCGACTTCCAGAAGGTCGGACAGACCCGCAGGTTGCCGGGCCTGCCGGACCCGCGCAATCCCTCCTCACCCTGGTCGTTCTCGAGGTCGATGATGGGTCCGCGGCCTCACCGACTCTCGACAGGCTGTCACCGGCGATCGCTCTGACCGAGCTTCTTCCCCACGCCCTGTGCCTCGACTCGACGAGCTCCGTCCTCGCAAGGCAGCTCTTTCTGACCTACTCGGACCTGGCGCGCCGGCTTCCGATTCACCGGCTTGCCTACCGGCAGACGCCTGAATCGGCAGAGGCACTTACCGCTTGGCTCGAGGAGCGCCTGATCCAGAAACCCGCTACTCGGTCGGAGCCAGCCCACGGCCGATAAGCGTCACCGTGGCGGTGCCCGAGCCGACCCCATGGCGCACGAGGATCGTCGCTCGTCGCGTTCCCACGCTCCCCGGCACGAGGCGGACTCCCACCGTGCAACTCCCACTCGGAGCCAGCGCTGCAACCCCGTCGCATGAACCGGCGACGAGCTGGAAATCCTCTGCGTTGTCTCCGCGCAGGGAGATGCTCGTCAGCGGCAGCCACGCCGCGCCCGGATTGCTGATCACCACGGTTCCTATCTCCCCTCGTCCTGCCACCGGAGCCGAGCCGAGATCGAGGTCGTTGGTCGAGATCCTGAACGCCGGCGCCGGGGTCCTGCCTTCCCCGACCAGCTCGACCCGCGCCGGGCTGTCGGGACCGTTGTGCTCGAGGACCAAACTCGCCCGGTGCGGCTTTGCGGCCTCCGGCTCGAAGCCGATCTCGACCTTGCAGCTCGCTCGGGGCGCCAAGCCCGTGTCCAGCGGACAGCTCATCGGACCCAGGTCGAAAGCGGCCGCATCGCTGCCCTCGAACCGAAGTCCTCGAATCTCGAGCCGTGCCGAGCCCTCGTTGGTGAGCGTAAGACCCCGGTCTTCTATGCGCCCCAGATAGACCTGACCGAAATCGAGTCGCTCCGGATCGACCCCGAGGGCCGAGACCACACCCGAACCGGTCAGCCCGACCTGAATCGTGTCGAGCTCGAACCCCGGATCGAGAGACAGCGAGGCCCGGCGAACACCGCTACGAGCGGGATTGAAACCGACGGCGACCGCACATCTGGCACCTGGAGCCAGCGGCCTACCGACGCACTCATTGGAGCGCAGCAGGAAGTCGGCTCTCTCCGCGCCCGACACCGACACCGACTGCGGCGACAAGGTCGCGGTGCCGCTATTGAGGAACCGCACGCGTCTCGGCGCGCTCTCGAATCCGACGCGCTGCTCCTTGAAATCCACTGCACCCACTTCGACCTGCATGCGCGGCGTCACGCCGCGTCCGCGCAACTCGACCTCGACATCCTCGCTGGCACCGGCCGCCCCCAGGCTCAAGACGCCCCGTTCGTTCCCGTCCTCAACGGGCAGAAACGTGACCGAAATCGAGCAGCTCTCGCCCGAAGCGACCACTCGGCCCTGGCAACCGTCTTCGACAACCTCAAAGGTCGTGCTCCGGGAGACAGTGGTCCTGTCCACCGCCACGGGACCACCGGTCCGATTCGCAAAGAGCAGGCTCTTCGAAGCGCCGCGCTTGCCCACTCGTTGCTCGCCAAGGTCCAGAATCGCGGAACGAGGGTCGAGCGGCGGTCCTTCCCAAAGCCCGGCTCCCTCCAGCGCGAGAGTATCGGGACTGCCGAGAGCGTCGCTATCGACGACCAGATTTGCCCGCCGCGGTCCCGACACGGAAGGCTCGAATCGAATCTCGAACGAACAGGCCTCCCCGGGCTCCAGCTTCGAGCTCGGGCAACGACGGCTTCGGGAGAAGTCTCCGGCGGCGGGGCCCTCGATCCGAATCCGCCGGAACTCGAGCGTCGCGGTGCCGACGTTCGAAAGGGTCACCTCCCGGGACTCGATCTCGGACTCGAGCGCCACGACACCGAAGGACAACGCGGACGGAGCGAGGCCGAGCTCCGGGGCCACGGCCACCGCGGCGAGGGACACGGCCGGGCCGGTGCGGTCGTTGCTCACGAAGAGTAGGCGACTCGATCGGTCACCGGCCTCCTGAGGTTGGAATACGAGACGAACATCGCAACTCGCTTGCGTGGCGAGCTTTCGCCCCACGCAACCTTCCTCGACGATCCGATAGTCCTCACCTACCGCCGGCTCGAACTCCAGGGCTTTGACCGCGAACTTGCGCTCGCCGAGGTTCTTGATCGAAATCACTCTCTCATCCGTCTCTCGCCCCACTCTCACGGTGCCGAAGTCCACCTTGTCGACGGAAAGCTCGGCCCGTGGTGGACCGGGGAAGAACAGCCATACAAGCAAGGCCGCGACGATGACCAGTGTCAAGAAGAGCAGGCCGCGGCGCGTCTTGGGACGGCGATGGTACTCCTGTCGCTGGCCGGGACCTCCCGGAGAAGCGGGGGCGGGGCCCCCGTCCGTAGCCGCATCGGTTCCCAGCGGATCGAACTCCAGCTCTTGCGGAGCCCTCGCTCCAGGGCGGAGCGGCAGATCCACGAGGCCGCCGCCGGAGGCGTCGCCACCCGATCTGTTGTCTCCGGAATCCGAGTCTCTCAGTGTCTCCGCCCTCCTGACCAGGGAGAGCGTACTACAGGATTTTCCTTTCGTTACCGCATGTTCCGTATTCCACAGCCCGAACAAGCTCGTGTGTCACAATCCCGCCAAAGAGACCCAGATCCATGCCCGAATCTCCATCCCAGTACTTCAACGGCGAGGCGGCGCCGGTCATCCCGGACCAGCTGCCCATCTACCCGTTGGTCACCACGGTTCTCTTCCCATCCGGCGTGGCAGCCCTGCAGATCGCCGATGAGCGCAGCCTGCGCCTGGCGGAGAGCCTCGAGGAAGAGAAGGATCTCATCGGCCTGTTCTGCCTGTCCGGCAACGGACCCGCCACCCGGTTATCCACAGACCTCCAAACCGTCGGCGTGGCGGCCAAGGTCGTTCAGAAGCTGCGTCTGGGAGAGGATCGTCTCCAGATCTTGTGTCATGGACTGGCTCGGGTCGAGCTCGAGCGGCTCGAAGCCACCGAGCCGTTCCTGGTCGGTAGGATTCGCTCGCTCGAGCACGAGGTCGACGAGTCGAGCCCGGAGCTCGACTCGTTGCTCGAGTCGACATTGTCCTCCTACGAGAACCTGACGAAGGTCGACAAGCGCTACAGCCCGGAGACGGTCGACGTTCTTCGCATGAACGCGGACTCGGGCCCGAGCTTCTTTGCCGATCTGCTCGCTTCATTCTTGAATATTCCGCTGGACGAGAAACGCGCGCTGATCAACGCCGTGGCTCCCACCGAACGGCTCGCCCTCCTCGGAGAAATTCTGGATCGCGAGCACGCACGTAATGAAGTCGAGGCAGACATCGACCAGAAGGTCCGCGCGAGCCTCGAGGAGAAGCGGCGCGATCACTTCCTGCGTGAACAGCTCAGGGTCATCCAGGAAACCCTTGGGGAGACCAGCGGACCCAAGCGCGAGGCCGAGCAGTACGCGGCCATGGTCGAGGACCTGCCGATCGACGGAGATTCGAAACGCAGCGTCGAGCGCGAGTGCGAACGCCTGGCTCTGATGTCCGAACAGGCGGCCGAGTATCCGGTCCAGAACAATTACCTGGACACGCTCTTCGGCCTCCCCTGGTGGGAGCGCACCCGCGACAGCCTGAATCTCAGGAAGGTCGAGCGCCTGATCTCGCGCCGGCATCACGGCGTCGATGAGGTCAAAGAGCGGCTGCTCGAGTATCTTTCCGTGATCAAGCTGAAAGGGCACATCTCGGGACCTATTCTGTGTCTCGCCGGACCCCCGGGCACCGGCAAGACCTCCCTGGCAAGGTCCATCGCCGAGGCTATGGGACGCAAGTTCGTCCCGATCAGCCTCGGAGGTGTCTCCGATGAGACCGAGATTCGCGGCCACCGCAAGACCTACGTGGGAGCGATGCCGGGCAAGCTGATCTCGGCCTACGACCAGGTCGGAGCCTGCAATCCGGTCATCCTTCTCGACGAGCTCGACAAGCTCGGCAAAGGCCTCCGGGGCGACCCCGCGGCTGCGTTGCTGGAGGTTCTCGACCCGGAGCAGAACAAGACGTTTGTCGACCGCTACATCGGAGTGCCGTTCGATCTCTCGGAGACCCTCTTCATCGCCACCGCCAACCTACTCGACAACATCCCTCAGCCGCTTCGCGATCGCCTCGAAGTGCTCCGAATCGCAGGCTACACCGAGGCGGAGAAGCTGGTGATCGCGCGGAAGTTCATGATGCCCAGGCTGCTGGATGCCCACGGCTTGGAGCCAAAATCGATCGAGTTCACGCCGTCGGCCCTGGTGCGCATCATCCGTGGCTACACGTCCGAAGCCGGCGTGCGCAACCTCGAGAGGTGTCTCGCCACTGTCTGCCGCAAGGTCGCCTTCCGCCGAGCCACCGACAACCAGGCTCTGCCGGAAGTGCTGCGCATCCGCAGGCCGGAAGTCGAAGAGTTGCTCGGCACGGCGCTCTTCGAACAGGAGTTCGCCGCGCGCCGCGCCGAGGTCGGCCTGGCGACGGGGTTGGCCTGGACCGGCGCCGGCGGCGCCATCCTCTTCATCGAGGCGACCCGAATGGAAGGGTCCGGGCAGATCAAGGTAACCGGGCAACTGGGGGACGTGATGCGAGAGTCGGTCGAAACCGCCTTCTCGTATGTTCGCTCTCACGGGTCCGAGCTCGAGATCCCGAACGAGCTACCCCGGACCAGCGACCTTCACATCCACTTCCCCGCCGGTTCGATCCCCAAGGACGGCCCTTCGGCCGGGGTCGCGGCGGCGACCTGCCTGGCCTCTCTGCTCTCCGGTCGGCCGGTTCGCCACGATGTGGCGATGACCGGCGAGATCACGCTGCGCGGCAAGATTCTCTCGGTTGGCGGCGTCAAGGAGAAAGTGCTCGCTGCCCACCGCTCCCGCATCAGGAAGGTACTTCTGCCGATAGGCAACCGCAAGGACCTGTCCTCCGTGCCGGCGGACATCCTCGCGGAGGTGGAGCTGGTCTTCGTGGACCGCGTCGAGGAAGCCTGGAAGCAGGCTCTGGTGCCACTGGTCATGGCCCAAGGCGCCGACCTCGAGCGCTACCAGAAGCAGACCCGCGCCGCCAACTAGCCACCTCGTCGGCGAGCTTGCCCCTGGCGGCCGGCCAGAGCCCGCAACGCCTCGAAACCGCCCGCCAACCGAATCTCCCCTGGAGCCGCACCCGCCAGCAGTCGCTCGGCGATCGCGCTCAGAGCCTCCCCGGAAACCGGATGGCACCGGTCCGGGGCCACGTCCGCCAGGGGCAAAGCGACGTGCGCGCGGGTGAGGATCTCGGGATCTGGCACCGTCAGGCCGAGCGGCTCGCTCTGGATTACTTCGTCGCCGAAGAGACTCAGGTCGAGATCGATCGATCGCGGCGCATTGCGATCATCCGAGCGACGTCGGCCGAGTTGCCACTCGATCTCGCGAATCGTCCCGAACTTGAGCTCGGCGGCGGTCTGGTCGGTGAGAATCTCGACGGCGGCGTTGCAGAAGTCCGGCACCGCTACCGCGCCCACCGCCCGTGTGGTGAACACTCGCGAGATCGCCCTCAGCTCGAACAACGTCGCCAGGCGCTCGAGCGCCGCCCGCAGGTTTTTCTGTGGCTCGATATTCGAACCGCAGGAGACCAACACCGAAACCGGCATCGCGCCCACCTCACTCGAAGTCGGCGGTATCGGCGAAGTCGGCTCGGCATCGATCGATCTCGATACCGACGGAGTTCGCGAACCGAAGCGCACCCGGCTTCTCGACCCGCACGACGACCCGGCGGGCACCGAAGTCCACGATCGCAACCCGCGCGATCTCGGCGCCGAGAGCCTCGACCAGGTAGTAGCTCGTCGACTCCACCAGCCGAATGACCGCCTTGGTAATCGACCGATAGTTGAGCGTGTGCTGGACGTCGTCGGTGGCCCCTGCGCGGCCGAGATCCGCGAAGATCGTCAGGTTGATCAGAATGTCCTGTTTCTTTTCTCTTTCCCATTCGTTGAGGCCGATGATGCCGCGGAGCAGAAGGTCTCGAATCAGGATCTTGTCGTTCGCTCGGTCGGTCATACTGCTCTCACTCGATTAGATAACGGGCCGCGGCCCGACCAGATGCTCGCCGCCGTCGACTGGAAGCACGGCGCCGGTAATAAACTCGTTGCACGCCAGGAACGCGACCGAGGAAGCAACTTCACGCTTGAGGCCGGTTCTGCGCAGTGGCACACCATCGCCTCTCCGCTGCCACGATGGATCGGACTCGGAGACTCCCGGCGGAGGCAGAATCGCTCCCGGTACCACGCAATTCACTCTCACTTCGGGAGCCAGTTCGTAGGCTGCGGCTCGAGTCAAATGCACCAAAGCCGCTTTGCTGGTGCCGTGATGCGCAAACCTCTTCCAAGGCTTGAGGCCACTGAGATCAGCGATGTTCACGACCGCACCTCCGCCGGCCGCACGAATCAGGGGCGCGGCCCCTTGAGTGCAAAGAAACGGCGCACGCAGATTCAACGCCTGCACCTCGTCCCACTCGGCAGTCTCGATCTCGAGGAAGGCTTCGCTCTCGAAGCTCGCCGCGCTATTGACCAGCACCGAAAGACCTGGCGACAAGCTCTCGACTTGCTCGAATAACCGCCGAATCGCAGAGGGTGATCGCAGGTCTGCTTGAACCGGCCATGCAGCCACCCCGAGCGCCTCGATCTCGCCAGCGGTCTCCACGGCGGCCGCCTCGGAGCCGCCGTAGTGGACGACTATGGACGCGCCTTGCGAAGCCAACTCCAGTGCGATCGCCTTACCGATCCGGCGAGCTGCTCCGGTAACCAGCGCCGTCTTCCCGGCCAACACCATCGGTGGATCATGGGATGTCACGCCGGCGGTGTCAACCGCGGACCTCAATGATGCACGACGGAGTAGACGGTGCCTCAACATTGCAATACCGTCGTCACACAGACCGTGAACGCTCAACCGGTAATAAGGTCGACCATTCAATGGAGATCGCAATGAAAACCTCGTATCCCAGATTCCTGCTTGCATTTCCCGTGCTCTTGACTCTCGCTCAACCCGCGCTCCCCGAAGAGGTCCACCGCCGAGAAACGAACAACGGCAACGTGATCCTCGAGGGAATCCCGGAGATCCCGGCCGAGCTGACCCAGAGCATCGATCGCTTTCTCGAGGTTCGCAGTGCGAGATTGGCCGACTGGGCGCAGGACGGTTCGTCGATCTACATCACCACCCGCTTCGGAAATGTCCAGCAGCTCCACGAAGTCGAGTCTCCCGGCGGCTACCGCCGCCAGCTCACTTACTTCGACGAGCCCCTGACCGGCGTGACCCGGCAGCCCAATGGCGACCACCTGACGTTCCTGATGGACGAAGGCGGAAGCGAATTCTCACAGATCTTCGCCTTCGATCCGGAAACCGGCGACAGCCGACGTCTGACCGATGGTACTTCCCGCAACGGCGCCGTCACCTGGAGCAGAAACGGCGACAGAATCGCGTTTCAGAGCACTCGCCGAAACGGAAAATCAAACGACATCTGGATCCTCGAGCCGAACGCGCCGGAATCCGCCCGGCTGGCGCTCGCGGCCGAAGACGGGAGCTGGTGGGCGGCCTCGGACT
>JAAENP010000469.1 GCA_024224155.1 bacterium | reverse complement strand
GTGCGGATTCCGCTGATTGTGATCGCCGATTCCGGGCAACGTGATCACTCGTTCCGGTGATCGTGATCACTCGTTCCGGTGATCATGATCACTCCTCGGAGCGTAGCGACGATTAGCGGTTCATCGGCCTCCTTGTCTCAAGTCGGGACATCTTACTCTTCGACCTTTTTTGGCTCTCTTTTCGCCGCCGCCGGGCCTGCGGGAGCTGTGGTCGGCGCCGGAGGCGCCGTCCAAGGGGCGGTGGGAAACGCGGGGGTTGAGGGGGTAGCGTTTTCCACGGTCCCGGCAGCTTCCGCGGGTCTCCCTAAAGCCGTCGGAGCGCAAGCGACGTCTCTCACTGGCTGGCCTTCTTGCTGCGCTTGGGGGTATCTGGCTCGGGGTTGCGCATCGAGGGTCCCTTGAGCTTCATGCGATGGGCGTTGTGGAGCAGTCGGTCGCACAGGGCGTCGGCCTGGTTGGGATCGCCGATGCCGGTGTGCCAGTCCTCGACATCGAGTTGGCTGGCGACCAGCGTCGAGGCGTTCTCGCTTCGGTCCTCGATCACCTCCAAGAGGTCGTGCCTCTCAGAGGCCTTGAGCGGTGCCAGCAGCCAGTCGTCGATGGCCAAGAGATGCAGCCGCGCCAAGCGCGTCAGCAGCCGATGGTAGGAGCCGTCGCCTTTGGCCACGGCCAGCTGGTGTAAAAGCCTTGGTGTGCGCACGTAGTAGGCGTTGAAGCCCTTGCGGCAGGCGCGCTCGACGAAGGCGCAGGCGAGATAGGACTTGCCGATTCCGGTCGGCCCGGTCACGACCAGGTTGTGGCGTTCCTGGATCCAGGCGCAGGTGCCCAGCGACAGGACCTGTTGGCGTTTGAGCTGGCGCGCGGCCTTGAAGTCGACGTTTTCGAGCGAGGCCGGATAGCGTAGCTTCGCGGTTCGCAGCCGCCGAGTGAGCTTGCGCTGCTCGCGGGCGATCCACTCAGTGTCGATCATCAGCCCCACCCGTTCTTCGAAGCTCAGCTCGGCATACTCGCTCGAGCCCATCTGCTGGGTGAAGGCCTCGGCCATGTCGGCCATCTTCATCGTGCGCATCTTGTCCAGGGTCTCTTGGGTCAGCATTCGATCTCCTTGGCGGCGTAGTAGGTGGCGCCGCGGATGTTGTCGTGGTGGGGCGTCGGGTCCGGAGCTTCAGACTCCTCCTCCAGGGGGAGCCGGTCGGCCCCCGAGGAGAGGATGTTCTTGATCGTCGTGTAGCTGTAGGAGCGCAGGCGCTCGGCGCGCCGCGCGGCGGCTTCGAGCCGCTCGCTGCCGTAGCGTTTGCCCAGCCGCAGGATCCCCAGGCAGGCACGGTAGCCCTGCTCGGGGTGTCGGTGTCGATTGAGGATCTCGGCCACCAGGCGGCCGGTCGCGGGGCCGGTCTTCTGTGCCCAGCGCACCAGCCGCGACGGGGTCCACTCGGCATGGGCCCGGTGCGAGCGGGGCATGTGCTCAGGGACGGTCGAGGCCTGGCCGCGGCCAGCCAGCCGGCGATGCGACGCTACGCGTTTGGACTTGGAGTAGACCTCGACGATCGTCGGCGTGAAGCTAGCCTCCAGCAGCTCACCGACGAGCTGGTAGGGCACGCTGTAGTAGTTACGCTCGACAGCGACGTGGTAGTCGATGTTGACTCGACACGGCTTCCACTCGGCCATCTGGTAGCGCTCAGCGGGCAAGGGCTTCAAGGCCGGTCGATCGAGCCGCTCATAGAGCTCGCGGCGGCTCGCGCCCAGGTGCTGCATCGGTCGGTTGTTGAGCTCGAGGAGCTTCTCGCGGATCGCTTGGTTGAACTCAGCGAGGCTAAAAAACGTTCGATCGCGCAGCGCGCCCAGGATAAAGCGTTGGGCGACCAGGACGTTGGCTTCGACCTTGGCCTTGTCGCGGGGCTTGCCTGGACGAGCCGGGATGACCACCGCGCCGTAGTGCTCGGCCAGCGTCTGATAAGTGCGGTTGACCCCGGCCTCGTAGCGGCACGGCTTGGTGATCCCGCTCTTTAGGTTATCCGGGACGTAGATCTCGGGAGAGCCCGAGAAGAACGCGAGCATCCGTGTGTGCGAGGCGATCCAGTTATGAAGCTCCTGGCTCGCTGTCACCTCAGCGTAGGTGTAGCTCGAGGCTCCCAGGACGCCGACAAACAGCTCCACCGGAATCTCTTCTCCAGTGCGACGGTCGACGATGTGTGGCCTCTTGCCCGAGTAGTCGACGAACGCCTTCTCGCCGGCCCGATAGCGCTGGCGCATGGACGGATCGAGCTTCTTCGCCCAGCGCCGGTAGATCTCGCAGAACTGGCTGTAGCGGTAGCCGTCCGGGTGGACCTCGAGGTACTCCATCCACAGCAGGTGCAAGGTCACGCCCACCCGCCTGAGCTCCTCGTGGATGTGCGCCACCTCCGGCTGCGGTCGCGCGCCCGTCGGCGACCGGGGACCGCGCAGCAGTCGGGCCTCGAGTGCCGCCTCGTCCATCTCCAACGGCAACGGCCAGACAAGCCCCGCCTCCCGCGCTCGCGTTACATACAGCGACACGGTGCCCACTCCCACCGAGCAGGCGCGTGCGATCGCACGGTGGGTCAGCCCCACCTCGTACTTCAATCTCAGAATCTCTCGGATCTTCCTCATCGGTAGCCTCTTTGCTGCCATCTCCAAGCCCTCCTTTCCGGGAAGGGCCCAGAGTGCACGATCTCGCTACCGAGGAGTGATCACGATCACCGGAATCGGTGATCACAATGACCGGAATCGGTGATCACGTTCGCCGGAATCAGTGATCACAATGGCCGGAATCGGTGATCACGTTCCAGCGGAATCAGTGATCACGATGCGCCGGAATACGCAATCAGGCAACTCTGCCGATTCTGGAGTATGCCGTTGGCGGGAGGGAGCTGTCATGCGTCTTCCTCCCCTCCGGGGTCGGACTGTCGAGCGCCGGCTGAATTGAGGGTCTTCATGCCTAGTCCTGATTCTTGGGAGTAGAGGGCCTCTCCGTCAAAGGTATGCAAGAAAATTGCAAGTCGGCAGGACGAGACCTGGAGTGAGCATTAGAGGATCTGGGGGAGGGATTCCTGGGCACACCGAACGACACTTGTTCGCTCAAATGGTCTTTCCCATTCACAGTTCGGTCTTCCACGGCGGAAATCCAAGCTAGTAGGGGCCTCAGAATGGCGATGGCTTGCCGGGAGTGAGCAGAGGTGGCCTGGGCACGTTGCGCCAGCGAGCTTCGGGCCGACTCTTGGACATTCGGAGCAGCTCGAAATCAGTAGCGACCACAACGGTGAACCTGTGCCTGCGGCCACAGCCGGGGTTAGCGTGGCGTGTCGAGAGGAAGCCCGCTACTCGCACCTCGTCGCCTCTACGGATCCAAAGTCCGTCGATGATCCGGCCTGCCATCTCGCCGTAGGCGTTCACCGCGACAAAATTCGCGTCCTTCTCGGAATTCGGCGGGTTGGTCGCTACGTCCAGGCGCACGAATCGCTGCTTCCCATCTCGCTCGGGGTAATCCTTGGGTCGTGCGCCAACCCATCCAGAAATCACAACCTTGTTCTTCAGGGCTATGGTTCCTGTGTCTTCGTTTCCCAAGGCATTCGGGCCATGGGCCTGCCTCGCCCCTCCTCGAGCCAGGCATTGAATGCCTGCACGTCGATGAGCACACGCCGCCCCACGCGAACCAGAGCGCTGTTCATTCCGTTTGATTGAGCGTTGAAGATCAGCCACCGCAGGCTCGGTTCGGTGAAAGCTGGGTTTGCCTCCGCAATCTGCTTCACCGATCTCAAGTGCTCAAAACTCGCCATGATTCCTCCTCGAAAGTCATTGCAACTCGCAACGCTGACGAGTAGACACCAACTCTGGTGGGTCATTGGATTTCGACCCACCCACCCGATTTTGGGGGAGACTCGAACGCCGAATCTTGTCGGCGGAAACGGCTAACTCAGATCAGCTTTCTGATTGTTTCCGCGCTGATCCCAACGAAGGGTTCGAGGCGTTTTCCAAGCTGTCGCTTTGAGAGCTGGGGGTCGTTGTGGCGCAGGGTGTTCGCGAGGCGGAGGAGTTGAGTCCGACCTAGCTGCCGGCGGCGACCTGGACGGCGAGGATGCGGTTGAAGAAAAACGGAGGCATCTGCCAGAACATCGAGGTACTTGCCGGCTCGCAATCGCTCAAGCAACGATTCCATAATCACGATGAACGTTCTCAGTGAGAGACAACGCTCGACCTCTGCCGGGCTCGCTTGGTCTATCCAAGACTCAAGCCTGTCGCGGGGGAATTGCTCACCCGTCCACTCCGTACCCCAATCAATACAGAGCTGCTTGTGCCACTCGGCCTCAGCGTCGGTCTTGGCCTTCTTGATCCCTTGTTCCGCCATGGAGACAAGGAATTCCTCTCTGGTCTTCTTTGCCACTTGGAACTTACTGCTGACCGAAGATCTTCTCGTTCATCCGCGCCACTACCTTGCTCGTGTGCTGCTCGGTCAAATGACTGTAGCGTTTGACCATCGCCAACGTCTTGTGGCCCAGAACCTCGGCGATCTCGGCCAGGGTTGCGCCGCTCAGGGCGAGGGGACTGGCCGCTGAGTGCCGGAGGTCGTGGAAACGGAAATCTTCGATCTCAGCGGCCTTGAGAGCTGCTTCCCAGGCATTTCGGGGGAAGGACGCCTTACCCTTCTGGTTTGCGAAAACCAGGTCAGTGTCAAGCCTTCGGACTTTCCTCAGGTCCCGCAGCACATCGAACGCTAGGCCGCTCAGCAGTAGTGCTCGCCGATCTTCATTCTTGGTGTCGTGGGCAATGGCAACCTTCCGCTTGAGGTCAACATCGGACCAGCGCAGACCCAGAAGCTCTCCCTGTCTGGCTCCCGTGGAAAGAGCAAGAACTACGAGAGGGTAGAGAAGGGGGTCGTCACTCTCCTGACAGGCGTCCAGCAGATCTTGTCTTTCTTCGTCAGACAGGAATCGAACTCGGCCTCTTGGCTCTTTGAGCTTGGAGACCTTCGTCAGGGGGTTGGATTCGAGCCACTGCCACTCTCTGGTCGCAACAGTGAAAGCGTGAGAAAGGTAGGCGAGATATCGATTGACTGTTCCGGAGCTTCTCCTAGTCCCGCGAACGGTCGTTTCGCTCGCCAGCCTGTCCCGCCATTCGACCAAGAGCGCTGGGTTTACGTCAGCGAGGGAATACGAACCGATCTTGGTCTTCCACCACTCGAGGACTCTCCTCTGATCCTTCGCCGACTTCTTACCCGAGAGGTGCTGAGCGACGTACCGCTCGACTAACTCCCCAAGGGTGTGATTCCTCGCCTCCCGCGTCTTGAAGTGCCGACCTTCCCTGATTGCGCTCTCAGTGTCCTGCGCCCATTTCTTAGCGTCGGTCTTCCGAGTGAAAGTGGCTGTCTCCTGGGGGTGGCCCTTGAGCCGCACTTGAACGTGCCAGACCGTGTCGCTGCCGGTTTCTCGCTTTCGGATTGTCGCCATCTGCCTGTCCTCCTGTCCGTAGGCAACACGCTACAGAAGGCAGCCAAAACTGTCAACAACGGATCTATAGTCCGTTGCCATTCCGGCAGTACATCAGGTATCTATCGCGGGAATCTGAAAAGAGGGCTCGCTCTGGCACACTCCTGGCACGCTAGATTCCGAATTCTTCGCGGTATCATGCGAGGTGCATGGCTCTCGCTGAACACGTCGAGCGACTGGAAATGGGGCTAGCCGCGTGGAACCAGTGGCGAGCAGCGAATCCGGAGCTGAAGCCTGATCTGTCGGGCCTGACGCTGGGGCCGCACGAGATTATTCTCCAGAATGCGAATTTCCAGGGCTGCGACCTCTCGGGAGCCTCCTTTCAGAACACTCAACTCTCCAATGCAGATTTCTCCCGGGCTGATCTGCGTCGCGCGAAGTTCCAGGGCGGTTCCGTCAAACGGGCCAAGTTCTGGAACTGCGACTGCACCGGTATGGAATTGGCGGGGGGTCTGGCCGTTGGCGCCCACTTTAAAGAGGCTCGATTGACCAGGGCCCGTCTCGTCAATCAGAACTGTACGCAAGCCATCCTCAACACGGTTGACCTAACAGGCGCCGTTCTGAACAACGTTTCGCTCACAGAGTCCAAGCTGAAAGACACAAACTTCAGCGGCGCAGTGCTTGAGTGGGTCAACCTCACCGGAGCCGAGTTTCGCGGCTCGAAGTTCTCACACCGAACCAAGCTGCGTGTCCGGTTTGATGAGAACCACTCAAGCTTCTCGGACGGGTCGGATGAACTCGTCTACTCCGCGTCCGACCGCCTGAACTGGGGCTTTCTCAGGGCCATTGGGAGGTTCCCGTTGTTCGCTGTGTCTTGGAGCGCTCTTCTGGCCTGCCTCGTCACGATCAATACGATCGGACTTCTGAATGAGCGGATGCTCATCGACTCGATCCAGTATCCGGTGCCCGTTCCTCATCGGATGTCCTTTATTCTCCTCGGCAGCCTCCTTCTCGTAGTGGGAACCACGATCTACCGCACTAGATGCCCGCTACGTGTCCAGGAGTTCTCCGAGACGCGGTGGGTCGAAGAGCATGGCCATCCGCGCCTCTTGTACGTCTCCGAGAAACTGAGTCGGAGAGGCTCGCAGTGGCTGACCGCTCTCAGCACACTGCTAGGCGGAATCCTAGGCCTGGTGCTCGTGGGCGAGCGGATCTGGATCTCCGCTGGTTATGTCTGGCGGTTCGGGCTCGAGCGCACGTTGCGCTGGGTACTCGATGCAGTCACAGCCCTTCTCTAGTGTGCCAAGAGTGTGCCGCAACTGAACCAGCACTCAAATAGTCGATGGCTGCGATCGTTTTGAGTCACAGGTACACCATTCATATGCAACGATTTAATTCTGGTGCCGGAGGGGGGAGTCGAACCCCCACGAGGTTGCCCTCAACGGATTTTGAGTCCGTCGCGTCTGCCATTCCGCCACTCCGGCCGGGCGTGAGCGAAGAAGAATCCTAGGTGGGGTGGGTATTGGTGTCAACGGGCGTCGAGCTGTGGCGTTTGGTAACGCTCGTGCCGGTTTGACCGGTCGATTCTCGGGGACTAAGCGCTTTTGACGAGATGCGCCTTTCCGGGGGCTTGACAAAGTGACCTTTTTCGTGTATCATTAGCTCCGCTAAGTTGTTGTCTTTCAACGACTTAAGCCCATCTAGGCCCGACCGAGCTCGGGCCGATACTATACGAGCGAAAGGGGTTCCCCAAAGTTGGCTTTCAGAGTTGGACAGAAACTTGTGTACCCGAACCACGGGGTGACAGTGGTAGAGAAGATCGAGCAGGGCGAGATCGATGGCCTGGAACAGACCTACTATCACCTCCGGTTCATGTCGAATGACTCGAAGGTCATGGTTCCGAAGCCGAATCTCGAGCTGGTTGGTCTGCGCCCGCTGGGTCAGACCACCGACATCCGGAGTCTGTTCCGGACGCTTCGGGACGGCAACATCGACACCTACAAGGATTGGAAGGGGCGCTACAAGCAGAATCTCGACAAGATGAAGACCGGCGAGCTGCACGAAGTGGCCCAGGTTCTCAAGAACTTGCGTTTGGTGAGCACCAAAAAGAGCCTGTCGTTCCGCGAGAAGAAGATGTACGAGCGGGCGCGCTATTTCATTGTCAGCGAGGTCGCCCACGTCAAGAAGATCGAGGAAGGCGCCGCCGACAAGCAGGTCGAGAAGGCTTTGCACACCGGCATCGAGAAGCGCCGGAAGGCGAACCCCGAGCCCGAATAGCCGAGACCTTTTCCTGGTTTCTGATGCGGCCGGCCGCCCTCGAAACGGCCGGCCGCTTTTCCTTGCCCTCGTCGAATCGGGTTAGGCTCCGACTGTGTCGGCAAGCTCGCTGAAGGAACCCTACGCGGCGGTCGCGGTACCGTTGCCGATTCCCAAGGCGCTCGACTATCTGGTGCCGCCGTCCATGGATCAGCGCGCCCTCCCGGGCGTTCGCGTTCGGGTGCCGGTGGGGCGGCGCAAGGTCACGGGCGTGGTGGTCGAACGGCACGCTCGCGATCCCGCCGAGGCCGGGATCAAGCTCAAGCCGCTGACCGCCGCGATCGATCTCGCTCCGATCCTGCCGGCCGAGCTCACTCACCTCGCCGCGTTCGTGAGCGAGTACTACCTGGCGCCGATCGGGGAGGTCTACCGGGCGCTTCTGCCCTCGGGGCTCGAGGCCTGGGGCAGCCAGCGGGTGTGGCTGAGCGATCGCGGAGCCCTGGCGAGCAGAGCCAGGGACGGGCTCGAGGAGAAGGTGCTCGAGGCTCTGCGGCCCGGTGGCAGGATGAGCCTGGCCGAGCTCGAAGCCGCGTGCGGCGGCGCCGCGATTCACGAAGCGGTCGAGCGCCTGCGCGAAAGGGGCTGGCTGAGTGTTTCGGAATCTCGTCGCACCGGTACCCGCTACGTCACCGCGGTCGAGCTGGCCCAGGGCACGCTCGAAGAGCTCTTGGAGAGATGCGGGCGCTCGAAACCGGGCCGCGCCGTGGTCGAGTGGTTGGCGAATGCCGGGCGGCCGGCACTGCGATCCGAGCTCGAGGCCGAGCTCGAGGTGTCGCCGGGCGTGGTGCGCCGGCTGATCAAGCTCGGGGTGCTTCGGAGCTTCACCCAGATCGCTCGGCTGGAGCTCGACGAGCATCGAACCGAGCCGGGGCGCAAGAACAGTTTCGTCTTGAGGCCGGACCAGGCCGAGGCCGTCGAGAGCCTGACGACGGCACTCGCCGAAGGGCGATTCCGGCCGTTCCTGCTCCATGGGATGACCGGAAGCGGTAAGACCGAGGTCTACCTGCGCGCGGTCGAGAGGGTCCTCGCCGGCGACGGCTCGGCGATTCTGTTGGTTCCGGAGATCGCACTGGTACCGGTGCTGGCCCAGGCGCTGCGCGAGCGATTTGGAAAGCACGCGGCGATTCTGCATTCGGCCCTGAGCGCGCCCGAGCGCCAGCAGGAGTGGCACCGCATCCGGAGTGGGGAAGCGCGATTGGTGCTCGGCCCGCGCTCGGCCATCTTCGCGCCGGTGCGCAATCTCGAGCTGGTGGTCGTGGACGAGGAGCACGACTCCGCGTACAAGCAGGGCTCGACGCCCCGCTACAACGCTCGCGACGTGGCTCTCTGGCGCGGTCGCGAAGCCGAGGCGACGGTGGCCCTGGTCTCGGCGACACCGAGCCTCGAGAGCCGGTTGAACGCCGAGCGCGAGAAGCTGTCGCCGCTGCTACTCACCGAGCGGGTGGGGATCGGCGAGCTCCCCGAGAGCGTGCTGGTCGATCTGCGGGAGTCGACCGAGATCCGGCGGCCCGGAACGGTGCACTTCTCACCCCGGCTGCTGACCGAGATGGAGGAGGCGTTCACGGCCGGGGACCAGGCGATCCTCTTGAGGAACCGGCGCGGCTACTCGCCGGTGCTGTTGTGCCGCGCGTGCGGAGACGATCTGCGCTGCGACGACTGTGGTCTGCCAAGGACCTTCCACAAGCGTTTCGATGAGCTGCAATGCCACTATTGCGGGTCCCGTCGGTCGGTGCCCGAGACCTGCCCGAGCTGCGGCGAATCCGCCCTCGAGCCGATGGGGACGGGTACCGAGCGCGTCGAGGAGGAGTTTCGTGAACGATTCCCGGAGGTCCCGGCGGCGGTACTGGACCGCGACACCGTGCGCCGCCGCGGCGGCGTCACCAACGTGCTGGATCGCTTTGGCCGGGGTGAGACCCAAGTCCTGATCGGTACCCAGATGGTGGCCAAGGGGCATCATTTCCCGGGAGTGGCGCTGGCCGCCGTTCTCCAGGCCGACGCCTACCTGAGCTTCCCGGATTTTCGGGCGGTCGAGCGCACCTACAACCTGTTGATCCAGCTCGGCGGCCCCGCCGGTCGAGGCGACCGCAAGGGCAAGTTCTTGATCCAGACCTACCATCCCGATCACTACGCCATCCAGTCCGTGCTGACGCACGACGACCGCGCCTTTCGCGAGGAGGAGATGCGTTTTCGGAGGATCTTCCACTATCCGCCCTACACGAGAATGGTGCAGCTTCTGGTGCGCGATAGTCATCGCGAACGGGCCGCCCAGACCGCCGAGCGAGTTGCCCACGAGCTCGGGCGCCGAGCGCCCGGGGTAGGGGAGAGGGGAGCGGAGATTCGCGTGATCGGACCGGCACCCGCCGCCTTCGAGCGCCTGCGCGGTAAGTGGCGTTTTCAGATCCTGGTTCGCGGCCCCTCGGCGAGCCGAGTTCGGCGGCTGGTGCAGGCGAGCCTGCCCGAGCGCGCGACTTCGGAGATCGTCGTCGACGTCGACCCGATGGAGTTGTTGTAGGCGGCTCAGACATGCTAGCTTGACGGCCCGCCATGCGTCCCAGCGAAGTACCGTTCGAAGCGCCTCTGGAGGACCTGCGCCGCCGAATCGAAGAACTGGAGAGCTATCCCGAGGGCTCCGGTCGGAGCAAGGAGATCTCGCGTCTCAAGTCCAAGCTGATCAAGGACACCACCGAGGTCTACGGCACGCTCTCGCGTTGGGAAAAGACGCTGGTGGCGAGGCACTCCGAGCGGCCCCACACCCTCGACTACGTCGAGCACCTGATGAGCGATTGGGTGGAGGTTCACGGCGACCGCGCCTTCGCCGACGACCCCGCCATCGTCGCCGGGCTGGCGAGGTTCATGGGTCGCTCGGTGGCGGTGCTGGGTCACCAGAAGGGCCGCGCTACCAAGGAGAGAATCCATCGCAACTTCGGCCAAGCCCGCCCCGAGGGCTACCGCAAGGCCCTGCGCTTGATGAAGATGGCCGAGCGGTTTTCCCTGCCGCTCTTGTGCTTCGTCGATACCCCCGGCGCCTATCCGGGCATCGGCGCCGAGCAGCGCGGCCAGGCCGAGGCCATCGCCCGCAACCTGATCGAGATGGCCGCTCTGCGCACCCCGATCGTGGTCACCATCACCGGAGAGGGCGGCAGCGGCGGTGCCCTCGGGATCGCGATGGGAGATCGCGTGTACATGCTCCAGTACTCGGTGTATTCGGTGATCTCGCCCGAGGGCTGCGCCGCGATCCTGTGGAAGGATCAAAACAAGAAGGAGAACGCTGCGGACGCCCTCCGGCTGACGGCACCCGACATCTTCGAGCTCGGCGTCGTCGACGCGGTCATTCCGGAGCCCGCCGGGGCGGCGCACGCCAACCCCAACGAGACCATCCAGAACGTCGGTGGCACGATCGCCGCCGGTCTGGCCGAGATCGAAGGCCAGTCGCTCGACAAGCTCTTGGCCGCGCGTTACAACCGGTTCAGGAAGCTCGGCTTTCTGACCGAGAGTTGAGGCCGAGCTAGCCTCCGCGGTGGACCCAGTGGCAAGGCCAACAGCGGTTTGGAGGGCCGCTCCCGCCCCGGAGATTGCGCTGGCCGATGGGGTCACCGATGTCGACCCGCGGCTCGCTCGACTCCTGGCCCGTCGCGGGCTCGAAAACGCCGACGAGGTCGGGCGATTCCTTTCGCCGTCGCTCTCCGACCTGCACGACCCGCGGCGTCTCGCCGGCCTGCCCGAGGCCGTCGAGCGACTGCTGGCGGCGCGCGAGCTTGGCGAGCGGGTCTCGATCGTCGGCGACTACGACGTCGACGGCGTCAGCGCTACCGCGATGCTCCTGGCCGTCTTTAGGGCCTGCGGTCTCGAAGCCGATTCGATTCTGCCGCACCGAATGGCCGAGGGCTACGGCTTCCAACCGGTTCATGTCGAGCGCGCGGAGGCGAACGGGAGCCGGCTCATCGTCACGGCCGACTGCGGCTCGCGCTCGATCGACGCCGCCAAGGCCGCGCTTGAGAGGGACATCTCGGTGATCGTGACCGATCACCACATCCCAGGCCCGGCTCTCGATCCCCGGGTGATAGAGATCAATCCCCATCAAGAAGCCTGCGACTATCCTTATCGGGAGCTCAGCGGCGCCGGACTGGCTTTCAAGCTGGCAATCGCTCTCGCCGAGGCGGCGGGCCGAGAGGTCGATCCCATAGCGCTGCTGCGAATCGCGTGTCTCGGAACCATCGCCGACCTGGTGCCGCTGACCGGTGAGAACCGAACGATCGCCGCCCTCGGCCTTGAGGCGCTCGACACCACCCGCTCGGCCGGTCTCAAGGCCCTGATCGAGGTGTCGCGGGTGCGCCAATCGGTGACCGCCGGCGACGTCGGCTTTCGGCTCGGTCCGCGTCTGAACGCGGCCGGCAGGATGGACAATCCCGAGCCGGCTCTCGAGCTGCTGCTCGAGCGCGATCCGGTTCGTGCCCGCGATCTGGCCGAGACCCTCGACCGATGGAACCAGGAACGACAGCGAGCCGAGCTGGCGGTCGTCGAGGAGGCGCGAGCCAGGTTCCTCGACACCGGCAAGGCCCTGCCCAGGTTCCTGATGGCCTGGAGCCCGGATTGGCATCGGGGCGTTCTGGGCATCGCGGCCGGCCGGCTGGCGCGGGAGTTCCACCGCCCGGCGATCCTCCTGAGTCTGCAGGGTGCCGGGGATGACGCGATCGCCGTGGGCTCGGGGCGGAGTGTACGCGGGGTACATCTTCACGATTTTCTGAGCGCCTTCGAGGATCGGTTTCGGCGCTTCGGCGGCCACGCCCAGGCGATCGGGATCTCGATCGAGATCGATGTCCTGGAGGAGGTCGACCGGGCATTCCAGGAGGCCGCCGAGGCGTGGGATCCGGACGTACTGGTGCCGAGCTACGAGTACGAGGAGCACTTGGAGGTCGAGGCCGTGAGCCTGGATCTGGTCGATCAGCTCGATCGCCTCGAGCCGTTTGGCATGGCCAACCGGCGGCCGCTCTTCCGACTCGGGCCTCTGAGCCTGGCGGTTCCGCCGCGCCAGTTCGGCAAGGATCACCTCGGGCTCAGAGCCCGTGACGATTCGGGGGTCGCTGTGGATCTGGTCGCCTGGCGCTGGGCGGATCGGACCGAGCTGTTCTCCGAGCCCTTCGAGGTTCTCGGACACTTGAAGGTCGACAGCTACCTGGGGCGTGCCTCGGTCGAGATTGTCGACGCCCGTCCGGCCACGGCCGGTCTCCAAGACCCATAGAATGAATCGGTGAGCAAGTCCGGGAGCTATCGCCCCGTCGTCCTGATTCGACGACTCCTACTGGTCGCCCTGGCGCTGTTTCTGGGAGCCGTGGTGGCGATCTTCATCGACAACCGCATGAGCGACGAGGCCGAGATCGAGACCGGGACCGGGAGTGAGCTCGACTCCAGCCTGGCCGACATCATTCTCTCGGGCAAAGGGTTCGACTACGAGGTCACCGACGGAGAGCAGCGACTGTTTCACATTCGAGCCGACCGCATCCTCGCCGATCGCGACAACGTGGTCACTCTCGAAGGCATCGTGCTCACGGTCGAGCGGGACTCCGGTGAAGTCTACGAGCTGGCGGCCAAGAGCGGCCGCTACCAATCGAAGCGAAACACCGCCGAGGTCGAGGGCAACGTGGTCTTGACCGGGCCCGACGGCGTCGAGATGAAAGGGCAGAAGTTCGCGCTGCTGAACAAGGGCAAACTGGTGAGGAGCCGGGCACCGATCGAGTTTGCCGCCGGCGACCGGATGACCGGCTCGGCCAACGAGATCGAGGCCTATCTGAAAAAAGACCGATTCCAGCTGACCGGGAAGGTCCGGCTCTCGAGCGAAGGGGAGGGACCGGACGACGCCATGAGCTTGCGAGCCAAGCGGGTCGTGTACGACAAACCGGACAATCTGGTTCACGCCGAGGGCGAAGTCACCCTCCTCAGCGGTCGCGACCAGCTCACCTGCGGGCGCATTGCGGTGACCTTGGCCGGCAAGGAGGAGTCGCAGGCGCGGTTCGTCCGCGCCCGCTGGAACGTGGCCGGCACGCTGGTCTCGGACGATCCCCGAGGATTCGAGCGGCGGCTTCGATTCGCCGGCGAAGAGGTCTCCATCGCCTACGGCAAGGACGGCAGCGAGCCGCGGCGGGCGGAGATCGCGGGTACAGCGAACGCGCCGGTCCGTTTCGATCAGGCCGACGACAGCGGGATGGTCCGACGATTCTCGACGCGCCGGCTCGAGGCCACGTTTCGCAAAGGACAGGTCCGCGAGGTGACCACCGCCGGCGCGATGACGATGACCGAATTTCTCGAATTCGATGAGACCCGCGAGCTCAGCCGAGTCTGTGGCGGCGTGACGGCGGCCAAGTTCGACCGCGAGGGTGAACTGGCCGAGTTCCAAGTCATCGGCGGCGTCGACCTGCACCGGCCCGGTTTCCAGACCACGGGCGAGACTCTTACCGCCCGCGGCAAAGATCTGGTCGAGGTCGAAGGCGAGCCGGCCTACGTATACACCGGCGAGGGCGAGTTGAGCGCGCCCCAGCTTGCCTACCACAGGACCACCGGAGACGTAGCCGCACGCAGCGGGGTGCGGGCGTGGTTTCCACCCGACGGTGACTTCACCATGGTCACGGCTACCGAGACCTCCGCCGACCTGCCGATCCAGGTCACCGCGGAGACGGCCAAATGGGCGCAGGCGACCGGCGAGTTCGAGTTCCAGGGCAAGGTGCGAGCCTGGCAGGGAGAAAGTTTCCTGACTGCGGAGCGCCTGATCGGAGAGAATGGCGGGCGCCTGCGGGCGCTCGGGGGAGTCCAAACGACTCTCGAACGCCAATCGACCGGGGGAGGGGAGGGCGAGGACGAGCAGCGGGGGCCGGTGCGGGTGTCGGCCGATACTCTCGACTACACGAAAGCAGAGAATCTGATCGAGTACAAAGGCAACTCGGAAGTCAGGGATTCGGGGCGGTTGATGAGTTGCGATGACCTGGCGGTGTATCTCGGCGAGGGCTCGAGCCTCGATCGCCTGGAGTGCAGCGGCGAGACCTTGATCGACGATCGCGTTGGCGGGCGCAAGGTCCGTGGATCGGAAGCTCTCTACCGGCCCGGTGATTCGAAGGTCGAGGTCTCGGGAAGCCCGGTGACGCTGGAGAACCCCGACGGCGCCGTCATTCGGGCCGGCCGCGTGCTCTACGACTTCGAGACCTCCACCGCCCAATTCCAGAGCGCCACCAGCTCGAACGCCACGGCCGAGGGGGGCGATCGTTGAGCGAAGGGCGATTGGTTCTCTCCGCCAGCGAGCTGCGCAAGGTCTACGCCGGTCGAGCGGTGGTGCGCGACGTCGCGATCGAAGTCGCGGCGGGCGAGATCGTCGGTCTACTGGGACCCAATGGCGCCGGCAAGACGACGATCTTCTACATGGTGGTTGGCGTCATCCGGCCGGATGCCGGACGAGTGTTCTTCGGTGACGAGGAGATCACCTCCGTGCCCATGTACATGCGCGCGCGCAAGGGCGTCAGCTATCTGCCGCAGGAGGCCTCGGTGTTTCGGAGGATGTCGGTCGAAGACAACCTGCGCGCCATCTTCGAGACGCTGAGCGGGTTGACGCGCGACGAGAAGGACCGGCGCCTCGATCAGCTCATCGATCAGTTCGGCCTGGGCAAGGTACGCAAGAGTCCGGGATTCGCGCTGTCCGGTGGTGAGCGACGGCGCGTAGAGATCGCCCGGGCGCTGGTGATCGATCCGTCGTTCATTCTCCTTGACGAGCCCTTCGCCGGAATCGATCCGATCGCGGTTCGCGATATTCAGTCGATCGTGTCCCATCTGCGCGACATGGGGATCGGCGTTCTGATCACCGATCACAACGTCCGCGACACATTGAAAATCACCGATCGCGCCTATATCATCAACGACGGTGAGATCCTCCGTTCCGGCGATCCTGCCTCCCTTTCCATGGACCCCGAAGTAAGGAAAATCTACCTCGGGGAAGACTTCGTCCTATAGCAACGATGGCACTCGAACAAAAGCTCCAACTCCGTCTGGCCCAGAAGCTGGTCATGACGCCGTCGCTGCAGCAGGCGATCAAGCTGCTGCAGATGACCCGGATGGAGGTCCAGACCACCATCACTCAGGAGCTGGTCGAAAACCCGGTCCTCGAAGAGGGCGAGTTCGAGGAGAGCGCGACCGCCGAGGACGTCGACGAAGAGTCGCCCGACGCCGAACCTCCCGAAGTCGACGCCATGGAGAACATCGACTTCGAGGCCTATTTCAGCGAATACCTCGACGGTGGCCCCGGCCTGGCATCCGGAAGCCGGCTGCAGCATCGAGAGGCGCCGCCGCTCGAAGCGACGTTGAGCCGCGAGCCGGATCTCTACGACCATCTTCTCTGGCAGCTCCACATGGCCGAGATTCCGGACGGCCAGCGCGAGATTGCCGAGCTGATCGTCGGCAACCTCAACCCGGATGGTTATCTGGTTGCTACCGCCGAAGAGATTCGAGCCATGGGCGACGGTATCCCAGGCGAACCGGGTTACTCTCTCGAAGAGGTCGAGGAAGCCCTGGCTTTCGTGCGCGGCCTGGACCCGCCGGGCATAGCGTTCGAGTCCCTGGCCGAGTGCCTCCTGAAGCAGCTCGACGCCCGGGGCGAGCCCGAGGACTCTCTCGTCCGGCGCATCGTGACCGAGTACTGGGAGCTGTTCCTGAAACGCCAGTTCCCCAGCCTTGCGAAGAAGCTCGGCCTTGAGCTCGCAGAGCTCGAGCCGGCGGTCGAGGAGATCAAGACCCTGGAGACCCGCCCGGGGCGCAGGTTCAACAGCGACCGGGCGGTATACGTGGAACCCGACGTCTACGTCGTCAAAGTCAGCGGCGAATACGTCATTCAGGTCAACGACGACGGCCTGCCGAAGCTGCGGATCAGCGGCGCGTACCGGCAGATGCTGCGCACCGTGAGGTCGGACGCGGGCCAGGCGGACGCCAAGAACTTCATCCGCGAGAAGCTCAGATCCGCGCTCTGGCTGATCAAGAGCATCGACCAGCGGCAGCGGACGATCTACAAGGTGGCCGAATCCATCGTTCGTCAACAGCGGGCCTTTCTCGACAGTGGCATCGACAAGCTTCGGCCGATGGTGTTGCGCGACGTCGCCGACGACATCGGAATGCACGAGTCAACAGTCAGCCGGGTGGTCTCGAACAAGTACATCCACACGCCGCGAGGCGTGTTCCCGATGAAGTTCTTCTTCCACAGCGGTATCGAGCGCGACTACGGCGGCGACATCTCATCGCTGACGGTCAAACGCAAGATCAAGCAGCTGATCGAAAACGAGAACCAAAAGCGGCCGCTCTCGGACAGCGAGCTGACTCGGATCTTGAAGCGCGAGGGAATCAACATCGCTCGCAGAACGGTTGCTAAGTACAGAGACGAGCTCGGGATTTCGTCCTCGACTCATCGCAAGGAGATTTTCTAGGATCTCAACCAACCAGGAGACAGCAGCAGAGTATGAAAATCGACTACGTCGCACGCCATTTCCGTCTGGACGACAGGACTCGTAACTACGCGGACAAGAAGCTCACCAAGGCGGTCAAGTTCTTGGAAGAGCCGATCGAGATACGCGTGATTCTGGATGAGATAAAGCACCGCAAGCTCGCGGAGATTCACGCTTCACATCGTTTCGGCACCCTGCAGGCCGCCGAAGAAACCGACAGCCTGATGGATGCGATCAACCTCGCCGTTGACAAGATCGAAAAGCAGGCGCGCAGGTCGCGAAAGAAGGCCAAGGGTCGCAAGCGGCGCACCAAGAACGCCGGCGGGGACAAATGGCCGTTGGAGATCCTCGCTCCCGAGTCGCTGGGCGGCGGAGAGGTGCCCAAGATCGTCGACTCCACCCAGATCTCGATCAAGCCGATGAACCTCGAAGAGGCGGCGTTCGAGCTGCAGAACTCGGAGAACCAGTTCGTGGTCTTTCGGGACTCCGAAAGCGATCGGGTGAGCGTGCTCTATCGGCGACGAGACGACAACTACGGACTGATCACGCCGGAGCTTTAGCACAATGGAGTTGGCTACTCTTACACGGCCCGAGCTCATCTTCCCCGAGCTCCAGGGGACAGATCAGGCATCGGCGCTGTGGGCGTTCTCGGAGCGCATGGTCGAGCAGGGCATCGTCAACGACGCCCATCAGTTGTACGAGAAGCTACTCGAGCGCGAAGAGCTGTGCTCGACCGGCGTCGGGGACGGCGTCGCGATCCCACACTGCAAGGTGCGAAAGTTGGATCGGGTCGTGGTGGCCGTCGGGATTCTGAGAGAGGCGATCGAGTTCGGAGCCACGGACGGGCAGCCCGTCCGGCTGCTCTTCCTGGTGCTTTCGCCCGAGAAGTCGCCCGCGGCTCACCTCAAATCGCTGGCGGCGATCTCCAAGTGGGTCCAGGCCGATTCGCACGTCGAACGCATCCTCGAGCAGCCCGATCGAGAGAGCATCCTGGACCTACTCAGTCAGCCGGGCTCCCCAGAAGGCGCCGGTGTGAAGTGACCGCGGCCGACGCTGCCTCGGTTCGCGTACGCGAGCTTCTGGGGGAGGGGTTGTCACGGCTGAAGTTTTCCCAGCTCTGTGGAAGAAAGCGTCTAGACGAGGAGATCACCAACCCGAGGGTTCAGAAGCCCGGCCTGGCATTTGCCGGCTACTACCAGTACATCCGTCCCGGCAGGGTCCAGATCATCGGGGAAAGCGAGACACGCTTCCTCGCCACTCTCGAAGAAGGGGTTCGGCTCGAGCGTTTCGACGCAATCACCGAGATGGCGGTACCCGTCTTCATCATCACCAAGGGCCTCGAGCCCTTCCCCGAGTTTCTGAGACTCTGCACCGAGCGTCAGCGCCCCGTCCTCGCGTCGCCGGCTTTGTCTTCGTCCGTCATCAAGGACATCAGCAACTTTCTGGAAGAGCATCTGGTCCCTTCCACGCACGTGCACGGCGTGTTGATGGACGTGTACGGGCTGGGCGTTCTCCTGATCGGCGAAAGCGGCGTCGGCAAGAGCGAATGCGCGCTCGATCTGATCACCCGCGGACACTCGCTGGTCGCCGACGATCGAGTGACCGCCAAGCGGTATCCCAACGGCGATCTGGTGGGCTCCTCGGAGGGGCGGCTGCTTCATCATATGGAGCTTCGAGGGCTCGGCATCGTCAACATCCAGGATCTCTTCGGACTGGCCTCGGTTCGGGAGCGCAAATCGATCGATCTGGTGGTCGAGCTTGAGTCCTGGGACGAGAATCGCGCCTACGATCGCCTTGGTCTCGACGAATCCGTCTACCACGTCTTGGATGTACCGGTGCCCTACATCAAGATGCCGGTAGCCTTGGGGCGCAACCTATCCATTCTGGTCGAAGTGGCCGCGCGCAATCATGTCCTCAAGCTTCAGGGCCACCACTCCGCCCGCGAGTTCGCGAGGCGCTTGGAGGAGGAGCTCAAGGGCGAGAAGAAAACCTCCGAGCCGGAGAAGCCTGGCGGATGAGGACCAGGATCGTCGTCATAACGGGCCTCTCGGGCTCGGGCAAGAGCAGCGCCGCCAAGTGCTTCGAAGACGCCGGCTACTACTGCGTGGACAACCTGCCCCTGGAGCTGCTCGAGCGCCTGCTGGTGGAGCACGAAACGCTAGTTCCCGATCGCAATCGGATCGCGGTCGTCGCGGACGTTCGTTCACCGGGTTTTGTCGACAGGTTCCCAGGGGTTCTGGACCGTTCACCGGACGCGGTTTTGATCTTCTTCGAGGCCTCGGACGACGCGCTGGTCCGGCGGTTCTCCGAGACGCGCCGGCCGCATCCTCTCGCCCAGGACCGTCGTACCGTGGCCGCCGGCATTCGAGCGGAAAGGACGCTACTCAGTCCGCTGCGCGCGCGTGCGGATCTGGTGATCGACACCGGCGAGTGGTCGGTCCACGATCTGCGCCAGCACATCTTCAGAGAATACGCCGATGTGGTGACCAGCAATCTCGTGGTCTCTGTGACCAGCTTCGGTTTCAAGTTTGGCGTTCCGGCCGGCGCGGATCTGCTCTTCGACGTCAGGTTTCTGCCGAACCCCTACTTCGTGCCTGAGCTTCGAGAGAAGACCGGCATCGATCCGGAGGTTCAAGAGTTCCTGACCTCGGAGGCCGAGTTCGACGAAGTGCGAGCCAAGCTCGAGGACTTCGTGCACTTTCTGCTGCCACGCTATCAGCGTGAGAATCGCAGCTACCTGACCATCGCGATCGGCTGCACCGGCGGACGACATCGTTCAGTGGCCATGACCGAGGCGCTGGCCGAGACCCTGCGCTCGGAAAAGCAATCGATACAGATCAACCACCGCGACATTACGCGAGGGAACAAGGCGCAATGGCCAGAATCCTTGTCGTGACCCAAGGCGCGCTTGCGAACGAGCTCGTCCGGGGAGCAAACATCATCGCCGGGCACACGACTCGACTCGAGACGCTCTCCCTGGACTGGGACGAGAGCCGGGAAACGAGTGAGCGCAAGCTGGCGGCGGCTCTGGCCGATAGGGGCCGAGGCACGGAGGCAGAGGAAGAGGTTTTGATCCTCGCCGATCTCCCCGGCGGGACGCCGTACAACGTGGCCAGGAAGTTCGCGCGAGGGCGCAACGTCGAGGTGCTATCCGGCGTCAACCTGCCGATGGTGGTGAGACTATGCTGTCCGGGCTGCCAGGAGCGTTCGGTCGGCGAGCTGGCCGCCTGGCTCCAGGAGAAAGGCAGGCAGAGCATCTGCCGTGCCGACAGCGACGGCCGGGCAGAGGGCGAATCGGATAGTGGTTGAACGCGAGCTCGAGGTCATCAACCGGCTCGGTCTGCACGCGCGAGCGGCGGCGAAGTTCGTGCACTTGGCAGGTTCCTTTGGCTGCCGGGTAATGCTCTCCGCGGACGGGCAGAAGGTGGACGGCAAGAGCATTCTCGGTATTCTCCTGCTGGCCGCGGCTCAAGGGACAATGTTGACAATATCTTGCGATGGAAACGATGAGGGTCAGGCCCTGGCGGAGCTGAGTGAACTGGTCACCGACAAGTTCGGCGAGGGGAGCTAAGCACCCGTGACCCGTTTGCCCGAGGAGATTGTCGAGGGGCTGGCCGTATCTCCCGGAGCTGCCCTGGGGAGGGCGGTCTGCATCGCTTCCCAAGAGGAAGAGATCTATCGCCTCTCGATAGCGGAGGTGGATATCGACGCGGAGCTCGATCGCTTGAACCAGGCGGTCGCGCTCGCCCAGGAAGAGCTCGAAACCGCTCGGCATCGCGCCAGCGCGGAGATTGCCACCGAGCTCGGCGGCATCTTCGAGGCGCATAGCCTGTTGCTCTCGGATCCCGGCTTCTTGGGAAGGATCGAAGAGCGAATCCGTACCGAGAAGGTGAACGCGGAGTGGGCTGTGCACGAGACCGCGTCAGAGCTCGCCGAGCGCTTTCGGGATCTCGACGCCGAGCATCTGCGCTCCCGCGGGGAGGACCTGGTCGACGTTTCGAGGCATCTGCAACGAGCCCTGGGCGGACTCTTCCATCAGGACCTGTCCAACATCGAGGGCGACTTCATTGTCGTCGCTCACGACCTGACTCCGTCCGAGGCGGTGCGCCTCGGACGTGAGCGGGTGATCGCGTTCGCGATCGAGACCGGGAGTCGCACTTCGCACACGACGATCATCGCGCGCTCGCTGCACATTCCGATGGTCGCCGGACTGACCGGCCTCACGCACAAGGTTACGGACGAGGATCCGCTCCTCGTAGACGGCGACAGAGGCAGGGTAGTGCTTCACCCCAGCGAGGCGGCTCGAGAGGACTATCGAGCCGCCGAGACCCGGCGCCGAGCGCGCTGGGACCGAGGGGTGCGCGCGCGAACGGTTCCGGCGCAGACCCTCGATGGTGTGGGCGTCGAGCTTCGGGCCAACATCGACCTGCCCGAGGAGATCGGCGAGGCCTACGAGTTCGGCGCCACCGGCGTCGGACTCTACCGCAGCGAGTTCATCTATATCGAGCGCAGTCCGGAGCTGCCGACCGAGGACGAGCATCTCGAGATCTACACCAGACTGCTCGAGACCATGGCGCCGCACCCGGTGGTGGTGCGCACGTTCGACCTGGGCGGGCGCAAGCTCGCTCGCGAAGTGATGCACACCGACGAAGAGAATCCGGTCCTGGGGATGCGGGGTGTGCGGCTGACCCTGGCGCGACCCGAGATCTTCGCCACCCAGGTGACGGCTCTGCTGCGCGCCGCGGCGCGTGGACGTTTGCAGGTCATGCTGCCTCTGGTCACGACCGTGGAGGAGGTCCGTGCCTTCAAGCGGCTGGTCGAGCAAGCCGCCATCGAGCTCGAAGAGCGAGGAGTCGAGCACTCCACCGATTTCGAGTTGGGGGTGATGATCGAGGTTCCGGCTGCTGTGTGGATCGCCCCAGAGCTCGCTCGCGAGGTGAGCTTCTTTTCGATCGGAACCAATGACTTGATCCAGTACTCGATGGCGGTGGATCGCAACAATGAGCACGTGTCATACCTGTACCAGCCCTACCATCCGGCGATTCTGCGCATGATAGGCTCGGTCGCCGCGGTGGGCGAGGAAACGGGCGTGGCGGTGTCCGTCTGTGGCGAAATGGCCGCGGACCCCGAGGCCGCATCCTTGCTAGTTGCCCTGGGAGTGCGGACACTGTCTTTGAGCCCGAGCACGATCCCGGAAGTCAAGGAGGCCATTCGCTCGATTTCACTCAAGGAGTTCCGGGAACCACTGAAAGAGGCTCTGGCTCGATCCACCGCGGAGGAAGTGTTGAAATGTTTAAGAGACTCTCTGCCAAGTCGTTTCGGGGCCCAGCGCCTGCCTTCGACCTGACGCGCTCGGTCGCGACCGCTGCGCTCGTGCTCTCGAGCCTCACGCTCGCCGCCTGCTCTTCGACGCCCAAGCCGGAGCGCCTGCCGCCGCAGACCATGTCGGCTTCGCCGCCGCCCGAGCCCGATAACTCACTCGGACCCGATCCCCGGGAGCCCGTCGCCGAAACCGAACCCGAGACCGTGGCCACGCCCGAATCGACGGACCGCCGATCGGCGCTCACGGTCGTGATCGAGGAAGAAGACGCGGAGCAGAGCAAGAGGCGGAGTCTGGTCGAGGCCGCCGCGGCCGAGCGCAAGCGGCGCGAGACGGCGGGGGAGTCGATCGCGGTCATAACCAATGAGAACCTCAGCGACTTCAGTGAGGGCCAACTCACCGAGATGGGAGAGCCGGAGGCGCCCCCGGACGCCGCAAAACCGGATGCCGGCGGCCGCACCGACTCTCCGAGCTCGATGGCAATGGACGAGACGGCCGACGCCGAGGCCTACTGGCGGGGACGGGTCCTGAAAGCACGAAAGGACTGGGCCTCGGCAGTCGAGGAGATCAGCCATCTCGAAAGCAGAATCGCCGAGCTGCGCCAGCGCTTCTATGCCGAGGAAGACCCCTACTACCGGGATTCGCAGATCAAGCCGTCCTGGGACCACGCCCTTGACCGATTGGAGGAGGCTAAGGCGGCGGCCGAGAAGCACCGAATCGAGGTCCACGACGTCCTCGAAGAAGGTCGTCGAGCCTCGGCTCTTCCGGGTTGGTTGCGAGAGGGCATCGATCTCGAGCCCGAAGTCGTTGAGAGCGATCGAGACCCTGGCATGCCACCGCCGGGAGAGTACGTCCCGGAAGAGCCCAAGGTGGCGACCGACCCCGACGGCCGGCGGCGGTGAGCTCCCGATGAGCGACTCGAAGCCACGTCGATTCTTCGTCGAGACCTGGGGCTGTCAGATGAACGAGCTCGACAGCCAGCGTTTGGCGGGGAAGCTCATGGAGCAGGGAATGCTCCCCACAAGAGAATCAGCCGAGGCCGATCTCATCCTGCTCAACTCTTGCAGCGTGCGCGAAAAGGCCGAACAGAAAGTCTACTCCCGGCTCGGCGTGTACCGGCAGTTCAAGCAAGCGCGCCCGGAAGTGCGCATCGGACTGTGCGGATGCGTGGCACAGGAAGCGGGCGAGCGGGCCTTGAAGAGGGTGCCCGATCTCGACTTCGTGCTCGGCCCGGCGCGCGTTGGAGAGATCCTCGACGTTCTGGCCGAGCGCCGGCGCGGGAAGCGAGTCGTGGCAACCGGGTTCCCGGAGGAGCGCAATCATGACTTCGATTCGATCTCGCGGGACGGCACCTACAAGGGCATGGTGACGATCATCGAGGGCTGCAACAAGAACTGCACCTTCTGCATCGTGCCGCTGACGCGCGGCCCCGAGCGCAGCCGTCCGATGGCCCAGATCCTCGCCGAAGTGAGGCACCTGGTCGACTACGGATTCCGCGAGATCGAGCTGCTCGGGCAGACCGTGAACCACTGGCGCGAACCCGGCTCGGAGACCATCGACTTCGCCGATCTCCTCGAGCAGGTGGCGAGGGTCCCCGGCGTCGACCGACTCCGATTCGTGACCTCCTACCCTCGGGACTTCACGCCGCGAATGGTCGACCAACTCGCCAAGCACTCGAACATCAGCCCCTACCTGCACCTGCCCGTTCAGTCCGGGGCGAACTCCGTGCTCCAGCGAATGGGCAGAGGCTACACGATCGAGAGTTACTTCGCGCTGGTGGCGAGCCTGCGCGCAGCTCGGCCCGACATCGCACTCTCGACGGACCTGATCGTGGGCTTCCCGGGGGAGACCGACGAAGAATTCACCAAGACGCTGGAGCTGGTCACCGAGATCGAATTTGCCAGCCTGTTCGCGTTCAAGTATTCCCCGCGACCCGGCACCGCCGCGCCCCGGCTCGGTGAGCCGGTCGAGGCGGAGATTGCGGACGAGCGGCTGCAGCAGATCTTTGCCGCCCAGGAGCCGATTCAGAGACGCCTCAACGAGCGACTCGTCGGATCGGAAGCCGAGGTGCTGGTCACCGGCTGGGGCAGGCGTCCCGGCACGCAAAGCGGCCGAACGCCTTGCCACCGGGTGGTTCACTTTCCGCTCGGCGGCGATGAAGCGGCCGCGACCGGCGATCTGGTCAAGGTCAAGATCGAGGAAGCCCTTCCTCACAGCCTGCTCGGTCGGCGCGCCGATCGGCCGGCTCCGAGGTTCTCGGTCGTCGCCTGAAAACGGCGCTTGACCCCATCAGCCAGGGCGCGCACAATAGCGCCCATGACTGGCTCGCCGGCGCCGCCCGAGGGGACCGTAATCGTAGAGATCAAGGGTCTCGTCCTCGACCCTTCCTCCAACCTGCCGATCGTCGTTCTCCGCGATATCGATGGAGATCGTCTACTGCCTATCTGGATCGGCCTGTTCGAGGCCCAGGCGATAGCGCTCGGATTGGAGGGTGTGGATACGCCGCGACCGATGACCCACGACCTGCTACTGAGTCTGGTCGAGGGGGTCCACGCCAAGATCAGCCACGTCGTGGTCAGCGACCTGATCGACAACACATTCTTCGCCGAGATCCACGTGCGTCGCGGCTCCGCTCGGGAGACCATCGACTCCAGACCCAGCGATGCAATTGCTCTCGCGCTCCGCGCCGAGGCGCCGCTGTTCGTCCATCAACAGGTGTTCGACAAAGCGCAGCTCACGGGTTTGACCGACAAGCTCGGCGACGACGAGCGTCTCAAGAAGTGGCTCGAGGACGCCGGCCCGGACGAGCTCGGCAAGTACGAGATGTAGTTCGGGGACACCATTCCTTGGTGTCCCCTCCCGACTGGTTTTGCGTCGGCAGAGGGAATGGGAGAGACACCCTTCCTTCGTGTCCCCGATTGTCGGCCGGCCGACATTGCCTCTTGTGCCACGTGGGATCACTTCGAAAACCAGTCGGGAGGGGACACGAAGGAATCGTGTCCCCGATGTGTTTGACCACCCTTGGTGGTTTGCATACACTCGGCGCGTTCCATTGAGCACTGCATGATCATCGCGATCACCAACCAAAAAGGCGGGGTAGGGAAGACAACCACCGCGATCAATCTCGCGGCCGCGATGGCATCGAAGGGACTGGCCACCCTGCTGATCGATCTCGACCCGCAGGCCAACAGTTCGATGTCGTTTCTCGACCTCGACGGAGCCCATCCGGGAGTCTACGAGGCCCTGACCGAGCCTGGAGTGGGCATCTCGGACGTGACCCGGCGCGCGGAGAAGCTCCCGAGCCTGGCAATCGCTCCGTCGTCGATTCACCTCGCCAAGATCGAAGCCAAACTGCTCGGCGAGATCGACAGCTACTACCGCTTGAAGGACGAGATCGACTTGATCCGTGAGACTTACGATTACATCGTGATCGACACGCCTCCGACGCTGGGAATCATCACGGTCAACGCGCTCGCAGCAGCAACCCATGTCCTGATTCCGATCCAGTCGAGTTACTTCGCACTCGAGGGCACCGACGACCTGCTGGAGACCATCGACAAGATCAAGCAGCGGACCAATCCCGAGCTCCAGATCCTCGGTGCCGTCCTCACGCTCTACGACAAGCGCACCCTTCTTTCGCGCGACATCCACGAGCAGGTGGCGCAGGTGTTCGGCGACAAGCTCTTCGAAACCGTCATCTCGAAGAGCGTCCGCCTCGAGGAGAGCCCGGCGTACCGCGAGTCGATCTTCACGTTCTCGCCGCGATCCACCGGTGCCTACGAGTACTACAAACTGTCCGAGGAGATTCTCAGCCGTGTCTAGAAGCTCTGCCAAACGCGGTCTCCCGGTCCGGGTGAAGATGCGCCACGACCAGCACTTCGTCGAGGAGTTGACCGCCCGTAGTCCAGATGAGTCGATCGGACGGATGTTGCCTCTGGTGCAGATCGAGCCCGATCCCAACCAGCCCAGAAGCTCGATGGGAGACCTCGACGAGCTGATGAGCTCCATCCGGGACAAGGGGGTGCTCGAGCCGATCCTCGTCAGGGCCATGGACGGCGAGAGCGACAGGCCGCCCAGGCGCTTTCGAATCATCTCCGGAGAGCGCCGCTTTCAGGCTTCGAAGGCGCTTTCCCAGGAAGAGATTCCGGCGATCATCATGGACGTCGAGGAGGATGAAGCCCTCGAGATCGCGCTGATCGAGAATCTCCAGAGAAAGGACCTGACGCCATTCGAGGAAGCCGAAGGTTATCGAGCCCTCGGCGACATCCACGGCTACACGCAGGAGCAGATCGCGGCGGCCGTGAGTCAGGCCCGAACCTCGGTCACCGAGAGCCTGCAGCTTTTGAAGATGTCCCAGCGGGTACGTGGCGCTGCCGACGCCCTCGGAATCAACTCGAAGTCCCTGCTTCTGGGGGTTCTGAAGGCGAGCGACAGCGACACGGAGCAGATCAGCCTGCTCGAAGGGATCGCGGCTTCAGAGCTCACGCGGGAAGATCTCCGATCGAAAGCGAGAGCCAGGAAGCCGGGGGCGAAGGCGCGCACGCAGCCCCGCAAAAGCGAGCGGCCCGTGTTCACGTTCAAGGATCCCGACAGGGCCTTCAGCCTCTCGGTTCGCTTCCGGCAGACCGAGGTGGACAAGGAGGATCTGATCTCGGCGTTGGAGAAGATCCTCGACGAGCTCAAGACCTCCTAGCGCTCGGCCTCAGGGGCGCGGGGAAGGGGTCGAGCTCGGGGCCGGTAGCTCGACATGAGCGTTGGTTTACATAACCTATCTTATCGGACTCCGCATATAAAACCGATCCAACCCCCCCTCTTGACATCTCCTCTCGGCCCCTGGGTTACCCTCACCGGATCAAGTCCCGCCAGCTCGGCACTGCGACGACTTCCTGGATTCCGTCAGCTGCCTTCTTCGATAAGCTCGAGTGCCATGTTTCCCAGCCTGGATCGGTACCTGATGCGAGAGATCGCCGGCCCCCTTTTCTTGGGCTTCTTCGCGTATACCTTCATCCTGCTGGTTCAGTTTCTGTTCCGCTCGGCGGAGATGATCATCCGGCGCGGTGTTCCGGCCTCTCAGATCGGTGAACTCCTCGTCCTTACCCTTCCGAACATCATCGTTCTGACCATCCCGATGTCCTTTCTGTTCGCCGTGCTGGTGGCGATCGGCCGAATGTCGTCGGACAGCGAGATGGTCGCGCTGCGCTCGAGCGGAGTGAACCTCTGGCGGCTCCTGCGCCCGATCGTGGCGATCGGGACGCTCCTCATGATCGTCAACGGTTTCCTGATGCTGGACACTCTGCCAAAGGGCAACGCCGAGCTTCAGGACCTGCGGCTCCGGATCCTCACTTCTTCGGCCTCGAGGCAGGTCGAGCCGCGCGTCTTTTACGAGGAATGGCGCGGTCTGATGATCTACGTCTTCGAGGCGATTCCCGGGGACGACGAGTGGACGGGCGTATTCGTGGCCAAGGTTCTGCCTGGCTCGGGCAATGAGATCAGCGTGGCCCAGCGGGGGGAAATGCGCGCCGATCCCACCAACCCCGATCGGCTGATCCTCAAGCTCGTCGAGGGTGTCGAACACAAGGTGAATCTGCGCGACGCCGAACAGTACGAAACTCGCCGCTACGAGGAAGTGAACCAGGTTCTGGAAGACCCACTCGCGACGGCGGCAAACCTGAAGCGCCGCTCCTCGCGAGGGCTGCGAGAGCTGACGGTCCCGGAGCTGCGCGCCCGCCTGAAGGACCCTTCCCTACCCGACGAGCTGCGCAATCTGGCGAACGTCGAGATCCACAAGAAGTTCGCGCTCCCAGCCGCTTGCCTGATCTACGGCCTTCTGGCCCTGCCGCTCGGAATCCAGAAGGCGAGAGGCGGTCGTGGCACCGGCTTCGGTCTGTCGCTGGCGGTGATCATTCTTCACTACGTGATGATGAGCAACGGCGAAGAGGCCGCCCGGTACGGACGCATGCCCGCCTGGCTATCCATGTGGCTGCCCAACCTTCTGCTTGGCACGCTCGGCCTGATCTTGCTGCTCCGCAAGAACGAGGATCAGCCGCTCTTGCCGGGCCCCATCGACTACTGGCTCCGATCCAGCGTCGTCCCCCGAGTCCACAAGCTGGTGCGCATGTTTCGGCGCCGGAAAAAGACCGCGACCCACCGCGTCGGGGGCGCGCCCCCCCGAGCAAGGTCGGGAGCCGTGCCGGGTGGGCTCGTCCTTCGAATTCCCAAGATCCTGGTTCGGTTTCCGAATCTGATGGATCGCTACATCGGCCGGCTCTTCGCGTCCGTGTTTGCGCTGGTTCTGCTCTCGGGGCTGACCCTCTTTTCGATCTCGGACCTGACCGAGAAGATCGACGAGATCCTCGACAACGAGATCCCACTCACGACAGTGCTCGACTACTACAAGTACGCCTCGGTGCAGATCGGCTTCGATGTGGCTCCGATCGCGATCCTGGTGACGATTCTGGTGATCTTCGGCGTTCTCTCGCGAACCAACGAGATCATTGCGGCCAAGTCTCTTGGTATCAGCGTTTACCGACTGGCGGTTCCCGCGCTGGGCACCGCTCTGCTGGTCTCGCTGCTCGGAGGCTGGCTCCAGGAGCGGGTATTGCCCGCCGCCAACCAGCGCGCCGCCCAGCTCAATGACGAGATCCGCGGGCGCGAGCTGGTGCACAGCTACCGGCGAGGCGATCGGAATTGGCTCTTCGGCCAGGATCGCTATATCTACAACTACCTCAACTACGACACCGAGGCGAAGCAGCTCCACCGGCTCCAGATCTTCGAGTTCGACTCCGACCACCGGCTGATCAGCCGCCTCTATGCCGAAAAGGCCCGCTATGTCGGCGACGGCTGGGTTTTCGAGAACGTGTGGACGCGGTCCTTCAACGGTCTCACCCAAACCGGCTACCAGCCGGTACTGAAGAACGCCATCGGCCAGTTCCCGGAGACGCCCGAGTTTTTCGAGTCGGAGATCCGCACGCCCGATGCTCTTTCCTACCGGGCACTCAAGAGCTACATCGGAGAGCTCGAGGCCAGCGGCCAGGCGGTACCCGAGCTCTGGACTCAGCTTCACTACAAGGTGAGCTACCCGGCGACGTTTCTGGTGATGGGATTCGTGGCGCTCCCGTTCGCGTTCCGCATGGGGCGCAAAGGCGCGCTCTACGGTATCGGTCTCGGCCTGGTTCTGGGTATGGTGTTTCTGGCCACGGTCGCTTTTTGCAGCACGCTCGGCGAGACCGGTGCCCTGCCGCCGCGGCTCGCCGTGTGGGCCCCGAGCCTGGCGTTCATGCTGCTTTCGCTCTACACGTTTCTTGGCGTCGAGACCTAAGGTCCACTCCCCCACCCCGATAGACGGTCCGAGCGCGGGCGAGGCTAAGGTAGCATCCGCGGCACATGGCGGTCTTTCTGCTCTTCCTCCTGGCCACCGCGGCCGGCTGTATCTCGACGCTGTTCTGGATCCCGGAGGACGACCTGGGCCGAGGCTACTTCCAGATGAACGCGTTGATCGTGCTCGGCCTGCTGGGGCTGGCGATGTCGGTGGCGCTCTTGAAGCCGCCGGGAGCGTTCGGAGCGCACCCGAGCGCCGCCGGAATCTTCTTGACCGTCGCTCTGGTCGGCGCCTTTCTCTACTACGCCGCCATTTGGCGAGAGCGATGGAGCTGGGGGCGAGCCGCGGCGGTGATGGCCCTGGTCGGCGCCGGCGGCGCGCTTTTGATCGGTGGCACCGAGCTCATCCACCGCACGACCCCACTCCCCCACCGGGCGGTCCTGCTCGCGGTGGCGCTGGCCCTGTCGGCGCTGATTCTGGGCTGGTCCCTGGTCACCATGTTGCTCGGCCACTGGTACCTGGTCGCGCCGAGACTCACCTTCCGCCATCTGGTGGGCTTCTGCTGGGTTCTTCTCGTGATTGTCCTGCTGCGCTTCGGCGCCGTCGGCTCGAGTCTGCTGGCCGCTTCGAGCATCGATCCCATGGCCAATCCCCATCCCATCCGGCTTCTCACCGGTTTCGCCGCGCAGGGCATGTTCTTCTGGTTCCGGATCTTCTGGGGCCTGGCGATCCCCCTGATTCTGGCCGTGATGTCGCTGCACTGCGCGCGCAACCAATCGAACCAGTCCGCCACCGGCATCCTCTACGTGCTGGTCGTCGGCACCTTCATCGGCGAGATCACTGCGCTCTTCCTGACCCTGACGGTCGGGGTCCCGATCTAAAGCGGCGGCCGCTGCGATGCGCATCAGCACCCAATGTCGAGAATGCGGATTCCCGTTCCGCGACCGGATCACTCCGGGCCACCCGCTCGGCTGCCCGAACTGCGGCGTCGAGCTACCCGTGCCGACCGCCACCTGGGAGGGTGACCGGGTCAACGCCTGTGCGCTTTGCGGATGCCAGCACCTCTATCGCCAGCGCGACTTCAATCGCGGGCTTGGCTGTCTGCTGGTCCTGATCGGCGCGGCCTTCGTGCCTTGGACCTACGGGCTGTCTCTGGTCGCTCTGTCGCTGGTCGATCTCTGGCTCTACAAACGGCTCAGCGATTCGGTCGTCTGCTACCGATGCGACACGGTGTATCGCGACGCCACGCCGACCCAGCGCCAGGTCGAGGTAGACTTGCTCAAGCACGACGTGATCAAGTACGGCAAGACCTGGCAGGAACTGCCACCCGACGCCCTGGACGAGGTCGTAGAGAGGCTCGAAGCCGAGCGGTCTTAGGCCTCGACCGCCGTCGCGGCTCCGACCGCCTCCTTGAGGGCCGCGGCCGCGTCCGTGTTCTCCCACTTGAACTCGGGCAGCTCGCGGCCGAAGTGGCCGTATGAAGCGGTCTTGCGGTAGATCGGCCGGCGCAGATCCAGGTAGTCGATGATGCCCCCGGGTGTGAGCGGAAAGACCTCGCGCACGGCGGCCGCGAGCTCGTCGGTCGGGACCTTCTCAGAACCAAAAGCGTCGATCAATACCGACACCGGCTCGGCAACGCCGATCGCGTAGGCTAGCTGCACCAGCACCTTGTCCGCCAGGTCGGCGGCAACGATGTTCTTGGCGATATGGCGCGCCATGTAGCACGCCGAACGGTCGACCTTTGTCGGGTCCTTGCCCGAGAACGCTCCCCCACCGTGACTGCCGACGCCGCCATAGGTGTCGACGATGATCTTGCGGCCGGTGAGACCACAGTCGCCCTTGGGACCACCGATCACGAACCGACCGGTGGGATTGACGTGAATGATGGTCTCGTCGTCGAGCAGATCGGCGGGAATGCAAGGCTTGATGACGTGCTCGGTCAGGTTGGCCGTCAGCTCTTCCCGGGTGGCGTCGTCGTCGTGCTGGGTTGAGATCACCACCGTGTGGACTCGCGTCGGGTTGCCGTTCTCGTCGTAGGCCACCGTGACCTGGCTCTTGCCGTCGGGGCGAAGCTTCTTCACCTGCCCCGAGCGCCGAACCTCGGCCAGTTTCTCGGTGAGGGCATGGGCCAGCATGATCGGCAAGGGCATGAGCTGCGGCGTCTCCCGACAGGCGTAGCCGAACATCAGACCCTGGTCGCCGGCCCCGCCGGTGTCTACGCCCATGGCGATATCGCCCGATTGGGGGTCGATCGAGTTCAGCACCGAGCACGACTCGAAGTCGAAGCCGAAGCTCGGATCGTTGTAGCCGATCTCCTCGACAACTCGCCGGGCGACCTTCGCGTACTCGATGGTCGCCTTGGTGGTGATCTCTCCCGCGACCAGGACGAGACCGGTGGAAACCAGGGTTTCGCAGGCCACCCTGCTGGCCGGGTCTTGAGCCAGGGCGGCGTCCAGGATTGCGTCGGAGATCTGATCGGAGACTTTATCGGGATGCCCCTCGGTCACCGATTCTGAAGTGAACAGACGAGTTTCGTTGGCCATGATTTGGATGTCCCGCTTGATTGTGGTTTGGGGGTTCTCGGCGTCGATCAACAACGCCGAGCGCGGATTCTAGCAGCAGGTCCCAAAACGCGCGACCCGGCTAGCGCTCCATGACTCGGCTGCCGAGGATACCGAAAAAGCGTGAAGTGAGGGCGTGAAAGACGGCCAAGGCGACCGCCGTCCGGCGCGTCTCTCGGCCCTGACTGAGAGCGGCCAGCATGCCGCCGCGCCGTCGAGTTGCCGGCAGCGCCGCGATCACATCGTCTTTCTCCAGGCCGGCGATCAAGTTCCGGGGCACCTGCAGGCTGCCGCTCGATCCCCAGGTCTCGTCGGCAAGCCCCCGCAGCGCCACCCAGCAGTGAACGAAGTAGGCGGACTCTCCGGACAGCTCCAGCTGGCTCAAGCCGCCCTCGGCGCCCAGGTAGAAATGATACTCGTCTCCGAGTCGCTCCTCGAGCGCGGCGGCTCGGAGACGAGCCAGTGCCAGGGTTTCCTCCTCACCGACGGGCAGGCCTGACGATGACTCGACCGGCGGCTGCGCTACGATCGCAACTGGAACCACCCGTTCGAAGCTGGTGCTCAAGAAGCGCTGGAAACCGTCGCGGACTCCCAGCAGTACGCCCGAGGAAGAACTGGCGACGGCTACATCGACACCTTCTTGGTGGCGGTTCCAAAACTCTCTAAGATCACCCGACATGATTTCGAGCCGACAGAACCGGCACATCAAGACTATTCGCGCTCTCCGAGCCTGTAAAGAAGAGTTCGCCTTCTTGGAGGGGCCCCATCTGGTCGAGGAGGCGCTCGACGCTGGCCTCGAGCTCCAAGAGGTCCTTGCCACCCCCGAGTTCCTGGACGGAGACACGGGTCTCAGGATCGCGGATCGACTGGCGGAGGCTCCGCTGATCGTCGCCGAAACGGTGCTGGCCTCGATCACCGATGCCGGCACGCCCCAAGGGATTGTGGCCGTGACGCCTCTCGCTCGAACCGGCGTCGAGCACCTGGCCGCGGTTCCCGGGGGGGTCTACATGTTTCTGGACCGAGTGCAGGATCCCGGCAATCTCGGCGCGCTGGTTCGAAGCTCGGAGGCGACTTCGGTGGCTGGGATCGCGCTCGCTCCCGGCTGCGCGCACCCCAACAATCCCAAGGCGCTGAGAGCGTCGGCGGGAAGCCTCTTGCGGGTTCCCCTAGCCGTCGGCGCCGATCTGGCCTCGCTTCTCGACCACCTGGCACCGCTCTCGCCGGTGCTGGTGGCCCTGGATCCGGACGGTGGCGACGACCTCTATGAGACCGAGCTCTCGGGCTGCGTGGTGTTGGCACTCGGCTCCGAGGGCTCTGGCCTGCCGGACGAGGTTCGTGACCGAGCCGACCTGCGCCTGACCATCCCGGTGGCGCCACCGGTAGAATCCCTCAACGTTACCGTCGCCGCGAGCGTCGTTCTTCACGAGCTGGCGCGGCGCCGACGTGACCCAAGGCGAGAGCGACGGCGCGACGCACGAAAGGAACCTTAGATGCCGAAGATCCTCGTTTTTGCGGGCAGCACCCGCAGGGACTCGTTCAATCGAAAACTTGCCGCGGTCGCGGCCGGAATGTGCCGGGCTGCGGGGGCCGAAACGACTCTCCTCGAGTTGGACAACTACCCGCTGCCTCTGTTCTCCCAGGATCTGGAGGCCGACGAGGGTCTGCCCGCCAACGCGGTCGAGCTCAAGCGGCGCTTTCAGGAGCACGACGGCTTGGTGATCGCATGTCCGGAGTACAACGGCTCGATCACGCCGCTCCTGAAAAACACCATCGACTGGCTCTCGCGACGAGACGGGGACGAGCCGCCACTGGTCGCCTATCGGGGCAAGACGGCTACGCTCCTGAGCGCGTCCCCGGGGGCCCTCGGCGGCCAGCGGGGCTTGGTCCACGTGCGGGCGATTCTCGCGGGCATCGGCGTGCTCGTGTTGCCGGCGCAGGTCGCGGTCTCACGTGCCTTCGAAGCCTTCGCCGAAGACGGCTCCCTGGCCGACGAGGCGGTGGCCGGGCGCGTGCGCGTCGCGGTCGGCGAGCTGGTGAGCGTCGCCAGCAAGCTGCATTCCTGACACGGCACCTGGATTCCATGCGTTTCTTTCTGACGGTTCTACTAGCGTCCTCGGCGCTTCCTCTTTCAGCACTCACGGCGGCGCAGCCTCGGGTCATAGTTCATCCGGGTGTCGCGCTGAGCGCTGCGGCCGACGAATGGCACGTCGAACCGTGGCTGGCGGTCGACCCGAACGACTCTCGGCGGCTCTTTGCGGCAGCAATGACCCTTGGCTCAACCGAGAGCAGCCGGCGCGATGTCGTGATCGCACACTCCGACGACCACGGCGCCACCTGGACCGAGCCGCGCGTTGTCAACGACGACGACACGTCCGCCCACCACAGCAACTCCGGGCTTGCCGTGAACTCCTCGGGTGCGGTTGGCGTGATGTGGAACGACCGCCGGGCTCGACCGGACAGCTTCTGTTTCGAGACTCGCTTCGCTGTTTCAGTCGACGGAGGAAACACCTTCCTACCCAGCGTGAAGTTGAACCGGACGCCCGCTTGTCCTCCGCCGGGCGCGGACGACCCCAGTCGCCCGTTTCGTTTCCTGAACGGTGGCGAGACGCAGGGACTCGTGGGGCTCGAGGGCGACGCCTTCGTGGCGGCGTGGATCGGCGACGGCACGGAGCCGCGGCGCCCCTGGGCTCTGCGCGCGTCGCGCATCGTCGTCGAGCGCTGAACCCAAAGGGCGGTCGGACCGCGGTCATCACGCAGGTATTCCGAATGGATGCCTTCTAGCCGGCCTTGGCCTCCTCGATTGCCTCGATCAACGCCGGGATAACCTCGTGCAGGTCACCGACGATGCCATAGTTGGCGACTCCGAAGATCGGCGCGCTCCTGTCCTTGTTGATCGCGACCACCACCTGCGAGCCCTTCATGCCCACCAGATGCTGAATCGCTCCCGAGATTCCCGCGGCCACGTAAAGCTCGGGCGAGACGGTCTGGCCGCTCGAGCCGATCTGGCAGTCGCGCGGCAGCCAGCCGCTGTCAATGACCGGCCGCGAGGCGCCGACCACTGCTCCCAGCGCCGCCGCCAGGTCGTGAATGACGCCCATCTTGTCCTCGCCGCCGACGCCTCGACCGGCCGAGACGACGCGCTCCGCCGCCGACAGGTCGACGTGCTCTCCCGCGACCTCTTCGACGCCAAGAATCTCGCGATCGGCGATGATCTCCGTCGAGACCGCGAGCGCCGCCACCGGGGCGTTGCCCTCTCGCCGGTCGGAGGCCGAGTACGCTCCGCTCTGAACCGATACCAGAACCGGGCTCCCCGAGGCGCGAACGTCCGCCTGGAGCTTGCCGCCGTAAGCCGGCCGGCGCCAGATAACGGCTCCTTCCTCGACCCGAAAGGCGGTCGCCTCGGGTACCATGGCTCCGTTTACGGAATACGCCAACCGAGGGACGTACTCGACCGACTGATAGGTGTGCGGAAAGAGAACGTAGTCCGGCGCCTCGGAACCGATCGCCGCGGACAGCGCGCCGATGTAGGCTCCGGGTGTGTAGGCCGCCAGCGCTTCGTGCTCGATCACGTGGACAGCCGAAAGCTCCCAGGACGAGAGCTCTCCGGAGCGGTCCATGACGCCGTCGCCAAGAACGACCGCGGAAGCGCTCCCGCCGAGCTCGGCGGCCAGTGCCTGGCCCGCGACCAGAGTCTCGAGTGCCATGGGATGAATGCCTTCCGCGCGAGTCTGAACGACTACCCAGATGTTCGCCATTTAGAGGACCCTCGCTTCCTTCTGGAGTTTTTCGACTAGCCGGCGGGCGCTTTCGGCGGGATCGCCCTCGAAGATCTCGGCCGTCTCTCCACTCTCCGGAAAGAAGACCGCCAGTGTTTCGAGGCGCGATCCGGCGGCACCGACCTCGTTCTCGGAAAGGCCCAGATCGCTTGCACTCTTGCCTGCGATCTCCTTTCTCTTCGCTTGCATGATGCCCTTGAGAGACGCGTAGCGGGGTTGGTTGATCCCGGCTTGCACCTCGATCACCGCCGGCAGCGCGAGCCGGAGCACCTCGTTGACGCCGCTCTCCATCTCGCGGGTGACACGAGCCGAGCTCTCGCCGTCTTCGACCTCGACTCCCATCACCAGCCAGGCGTGCGGCCATCCCAGATGACCGGCCACGATCGAGCCGGTCGAGCCGTAGCCGGCGTCGTCCGACTGGGACCCGGTCAGAACCAGGTCGAACTCTTCGCCATCGATGGCGGCCGCCAGCGCTCTTGCGGTGGCCATGGCGTCGCCGCCCGCGAAGGCCACATCGTCGAGGTGGACGGCCCGCGTCGCGCCCAGAGCCAGAGCCTTGCGCAGCGCCTCGCGCACTCGTTCGCTGCCAAGACTGAAGACGACGACATCACCCCCCGTCTTCTCGGCGATCATCAGCGCCTCCTCGAGTGCGTATCCATCGCTTTCGTTGATGACGAAAGGCAGATCCTCCTCGTCGACTCCGAGACCGTCACTGCGCACCCGCAAGCGCGCCTCGGTATCGGGCACCTGTTTGATGCAAACCGCAATCTTCATGGCAAACCCCACCTCTCTGTTGGGAAAAGAAACGCTCGCACCCCTGCGTCCACGCGAACTCGATGGATGGGTGGACGAGCCGCTTGATCCGACCTTATGCGTCCCCTTGGGCCCGGTCAAGACTCGGCCGGCGGCCCGTTTCGACCCTCCGGCCGGAAGCCGCCCGCGAAGTGCTCGAAACGCTTGGTGACTCAGCCGCGGCCATGTTACTTTCGTCCCGCTCTATGCCACTCGCTCACCCATTGTTTCTATTCTTCCAGACCGGAGCCGGCGCGGAGCCATCTATCTTCGAGCTCTTCTGGAGCTCGGGGCCGATCGCCAAGCTCGTCTTCTTGGTCCTCGGCGTGATGTCGATCGTGACCTGGAGCATCATGCTCGCCAAGTTCTTCCAGCTGCGCAAGATCGCAACGCAAACTCGAGAGTTCATGGAGGTCTTCCGGGCCAGCCAGCGTTTCAGTGAAGTCAACGCGGCGGCCGCCCGCCTGTCGGCCCAGATTACCCACGCACATCCACTCGGCGTGGAGGGCGCGGTGCTCATCGCCGTAGCGACCGCCCAGGCCCTGGTGAGCAAGGATGGGGAGCAGATACTCTGCGCAGCGACGCAAGCCTGCGAACAGGCCCCGTTCGTCGAGCGGTGTGCGTTGGCCCGCGTTTGGCTAGAGGGCGACGTCCAGCCCGCCCCTGAAGAGGTCGCCCACCACCTCGGAAACGGCATCGCGGCGGCAGAGTCCTGCGCAACC
>JAAENP010000468.1 GCA_024224155.1 bacterium | reverse complement strand
GGCTAGCTACCAAAGAAGGTTGCACGCCCCCAAAGCTAAATGTCTGCTCTTGGGGGTAAAGCGGACATGTCTGACGTGCCCTCCAATGTCTGCTTTTGACCCTGGCTGTGTGAAAACGCGGCACCTGATATGATTCCCTGGTGATCTGAGCGGGGGGTCGGATGAAGCGCTTTGTTGAAGGGGCGGATCGGGGGCAGAGCACATTGCTTCCCGAATGCCTGGACGACTGGATCGGCGAGGACAATCCGGTTCGGGCAATTGATGTCTTTGTCGATGCGCTGGATCTCGCCGAACTCGGGTTCGGCCGCGTCGCTCCAAAGGCGACGGGTCGGCCTTCGTATCATCCATCGGTTCTGCTGAAGCTCTACATCTACGGCTATCTCAACCGCGTTCAGTCGAGCCGGCGCCTCGAGCGCGAGGCCGGGCGCAACGTGGAGGCGATGTGGCTGACGGGCCGCCTTGCACCCGATCACAAGACGATCGCCGATTTCCGCAAGGACAACGGCCGCGCCATCCGTAAAGTCTGCGCCCGGTTCGTCGGCCTTTGCCGCGCGCTTGGCTTGCTCGCCGAGGCCAGTGTTGCCATTGACGGCAGCAAGTTCAAGGCGGTCAACAATCGGGACAGGAACTTCACGCGCGCCAAGATGGTCCGGCGCATGATGCAGATTGAGGAGAGCGTCGCGCGCTATCTGCACCAGCTGGACAGCGCCGACCGGCGAGAGCCGCCACAGGCACGCACGACCAAGACGACCCGCCTCAAAGAGAAGATTGCAAAGCTGAGGCAAGAAATGCAGCGCCTGGAGACGCTCGAGGCGCGGATGCTCGCCACACCGGACCAGCAGATCTCGCTCACCGATCCCGATGCCCGCTCGATGGCGACGAGCGGCCGGGGCTCCGGCGTCGTGGGCTACAACGTGCAAACAGCGGTCGACACAAAACATCATCTCATCGTTGCCCATGATGTGACCAACGTCGGCACCGATCGGTCTCAGCTCTCAGCGATCGCCAAAGAGACGAAAGCTACGCTGGAAACCGAGAGCCTCGATGTCGTCGCCGACCGGGGCTACTTCAGCAACGCGGAGATCTTAGCGTGCGAGGAGGTAGGCATCACGGTCACGCTTCCCAAGCCGCAGACCTCGGGCAACAAAGCCAAGGGCCGCTTCGTCAAGCAGGACTTCCGTTATGTGACGGAGGAGGACGCTTATATCTGTCCTGCCAACGAGAGGCTCATCTACCGCTACACGAACGAGGAAGATGGACTGGTCCTGCGTCGCTACTGGACCAGCGCGTGCCAGACCTGCGCCATCAAGCATCGCTGCACCACGGGCAAGGAGCGGCGGATCACCCGCTGGGAGCACGAGCATGTTCTCGAGGCGATCCAGCGGCGGCTCGACGAGCATCCCGAAAAGATGCGTCAGCGGCGCGAGACGGTCGAGCATCCCTTCGGCACGATCAAGGCCCGCATGGGGGCCACGCACTTCCTGATGAAGTCGCTGCCACGCGTGGCCACCGAGATGGCTCTACACGTGCTGGCCTACAACCTCACGCGCGTCATGAATATCTTGGGCCCTGGACCGCTGATGGCGGCCATGAGGGCATAGGTGACCGACGCTGAAATGCGCCTCTCATTGGCCGCGATGCCCCTCAATACGCAAAGAGCGTGCGCCGGAGTCGCTCGGAGACGAAAAAACCGTCAAAACCACAAGCATGACCTAATCGAGCTGCATCGGCCGAGGTCGCGAGCCCCGGCAGCTTCCGCAACAGCGTTTTTACACAGCCAGGACCCAAAGCGGACATTGGCTGCACTGGTCGCAAGGGAAGGCGGCAGTTCTCCGGATCCGCCGCCATATCCGCTTTAGCCTGCAGGCTTGAGTCTCTTCCTCGCCATCGTTGTCCTCCTGTTTCCAATATATCAGGGTGGACCAATTC
>JAAENP010000467.1 GCA_024224155.1 bacterium | reverse complement strand
GGATCGACAGCACCTCCTCGATGTGCAGAGCTTTGCGCCCGGCCGCCAGCTGCCGGATGTGCGTTCGGTCCCAGCTCAGGGTCTCCTCGACTTCGAGCTCGGTGAAGCCCTGCTCGCGGATCTTCTCGCCCAGCAGGGCGAGCAGCGCCGCGACGCGCTCGTCGACGGCTTGCGGTGATCTCATGCGTGCCTCCCGGGTTCGCTCAGCGACCGTGCCGTGAAGCCGGGGCCGCGGCCGAGCCCGTCGATTGAGCGGTCGCTCTGTGCCGAGCGAGCACCCCGGGCGGGTCGGTCAACCATCCGCCATCGCGGGGCTCAGGAACAGCAGAGCTCTGCTTACTGCGTCGCCGCCGTGACGACTAACGTCACCGGAATCAGCCGAGTGACCGAGGGAAGTCCTGCTGGCGCCGAAGATAGCGCCTCTAGCGCATCAGCGAGACCAGGTGTTACGCGTCGCCGTGGTGACGGCGAACACAACGCTGGACCCTCAGAGGGGTGATTCTGCGTCAACTTGCCGGCGTCTAACATGGCCAGCCGGTAAGTATTCGGTTAACCCGTTGAGGTTGCCGGTCTCGGGCCATTCTGGCTGGGCATCGAAGGTCGCCGAGACGCTCGTTGTGGCAGGCTCTCAGCTCAAGAGCAAAGGGTGCGTCGGCACTTCTTCTCGATGGGGTAGAGCCAGATGTCCTTGATCGGCAGCGGGGCTTGATGTCGTATGTCTAGCTTGCCCCGGCCCCGGGTTTGCCCGACATGAGTCCAGTTCGCCGCGCGGTAACAGGTACCAGCAAACCTCGGCGTCTCGACGAAGGTTTCCATGAGGACGGGACGGTAGCCATAGCGTCGGTCCCAATCCTCGGCGACTCGTCGCGCCGCCATGGCGAGGAGTTTGGACGCCAGGTTGCGGCTGGTGATCCACGGCAGGATCAAGAACCGGGCGTTATTGATCAGCAAGTGCAACCGTTGCTGACGTTGGTCAGCGCTCCATCCAATCCAGCGGTCCCGTGGTGCGATCTTCCACGCCGCAGCGCCGAAGCCGAGCAGCGCCAAAATCTGGCCCTGAGAGCCCGCGAGATAACGCAGCTGCGCCCCGGGAAGAGGTTGATAGCCGAGATAGTGGTGGCGCTGGATGTATTCATTCCATAGGTGCGAGGTGCGGCGGTCATCGACGACTTCGAGTCGCAGGTCCCTGAGTTGCTCCACCGGCAGGTCGATCGGCAGACCCGGATCGGTGGCT
>JAAENP010000466.1 GCA_024224155.1 bacterium | reverse complement strand
GCGACACGGGCGATACGAGAAGCTGTAGATGCAGGGCCCTCCGTCGAAGCACGAAAGCGCATTCAGTCCCTTTTCGGCGCAAAGAACAGAAAGCTGGAGCTTACCCGTTGTCTCCGAACCGTAACTGAGAAACGAGAGGCAACGCCTAGCTAATACGCGATAGAGCCGTCGAGGGAGGGCCGAATCGGTCCCGACAGCCTCTCGTCGAGTCACCTGATGATGATGACGACGATATCCGAAAGGGAGCTGGCGTGAATCAAGGTGGTGTGGTGATTTCCGCTTTGGGGGATCTCATGTTGATCGGCGAATGGTCGGAAGTGGCCAAGCAGGGCCGTCTACCGACTGTCGCCGCCGATCTGCTGGAGATACTGGGCAGCGACATCGTCTTCGCGAATCTCGAGACGACCTCCATCGGGAGTGGCGACCTGACAGCCAAGGAGCCTCGTATCGTCGCGCCGGCCGAGGTGATCGCAAGCACCCTCGACACACTGGGTGTCAACGTCGTCAACCTCGCAAACAACCACGCCTTTGACGCGCAGCTCGCCGGTTTCGAAGAGACTCGAAGACATCTCGAGAAGCAGCGAATCATCTACTTCGGAGCCGGCCGCAATGCCGCTGAAGCGCGAGCACACCGCATCGTCGAAATCCGCGGCGTTCGACTCGGTTGGCTGGGCTATGTCGCGCCCGACACCCGACCATCTCACGAGGCCGGCGAGGGCACTTGCGGTGTCAACCTGCTGGAGGAAGCCCGCGTCAGAGAGGACGTTCGCCGCCTAAGGTCGACGGTCCATCACCTCATCGTGTCACTCCATTGGGGAATCGAGTACTGTCACCTTCCATCGCCTGGGCAGACGAAGTTTGCGCGGTCACTGGTCGACGAGGGCGTGTCGCTGGTCCTCGGGCATCATGCCCACGTTGTCCAGGGCATCGAGGAGTATCGCAATGGTGTGATCGTCTACAATCTGGGAAACCTGACCACGAGCGATCACTATGTGGACTCTCGCCTCACTATTCGTCAGACGCCCCGAACCTGCAGCTCGTTCGTCTTTCAGGCAACATTAACGACCGAAGAAATAGCCAGCGTCGGCGTTGTTCCTGTTCGAGACGAGCGAGGGCAACTGCTGGTGGGCGACGCTACGGCTGCACGATACGTCGAGAGAGCCAATCGCCTCCTCGATGCTGGTGTCTCCACAAGTCGCTGGAAGTGGCGGCGGCTGGTCGAAGATGTGCTTTTTCGCACTATGCGCAAGCTCCACCCACGGGTGATCTCCAGCATCCGGCCTCGCCACCTGATGAAGTTCTTCGGCAATGTCAGGCGAGCTCTATCCGGAAGAGGCCCGGTCGGCTAATGGCCCCTCCCTGGACTGGTTGCGTGAAGAGCCATGACTCGTCTCGAGGGGTAGTATGTTCGACTGATGGTGGAAGCTCAGGATGGCCAGGCCGGTGAAAATGCCTGACGGCTGGTATCCTCGCCTCTTTCGCGGCGTCGTGTTTCCCACCCTCGACGCGCTGAACAGGACCAACGTTTCGCGCTACTTTCGATCGCTTGAGAGAAGTCAATGGCTCCCACGCGCAGATCTGCAGAATCTCCAGAACGCAAAGCTGACGAACATCCTCGCATGGACTAGAGAGAACTCCGACTTCTATTCACGATTCTGGCGCGAGGCCGCCATGGAGCGACGAGCTGCGTCCGCCTACCCAGAGCTCGACGGCCTACCCATCGTCACCAAGGCGGATCTCCGGAGCGCACGGGAGCAGTTTCCCCTTGCTTCGTATCGTGGCCGGTCCTATGCGATCAAGACAAGCGGCTCCACAGGCGAGCCGATGACGTACTTCCGATCGGCCGAGCAAGAATCGATGTTCTGGGCCCTGAGGCTGCGCATGTGGGAATGGGGCGGCTACGTCCAGGGCGAGCCCTACTTGACTCTGAACCTCAATCCCCGCTCGGCATGGAAGAAGAGGTTACAAGACGTCCTCTTCCGCTGCTCCTATCATGGCTTCAACGCCAACAAACACGACGTCGAGGCAGTGCTGAGCGCTCTGACGAAGAAGCGGATCAAACATCTCATCGGCTATGCCTCTTCTCTTTACCTACTCAGCCAGGCGATGAATCGTCTGGGTGTGTCCAACCCCGGCATCGAGCACATCCTCTCAACGGGAGACACTCTCTTCCCCTCCTATCGTCATACCATCGAGGAGACCTTCGGGGTCGGTGTGGTTGATTACTACGGCGCCGGCGGCGAGGGCTTCCATCTCGCCTCGCAGTGCGAGCAAAGAGACCGATATCACCTGCATGTAGAGAACTCGGTGATCGAAATCCTAAAGGAGGGCCGACCTGCGGCACCGGGCGAGCTGGGCGAGGTCGTTGTGACCCAGCTCGACAACCGGGCGATGCCGCTCGTCCGCTACGCGACACAGGACGTCGCTGTACCGTCCGAGCAGAGAGCATGCGCCTGTGGCCGTGAGCTGCCTTTGCTCGAGCGCATCGAAGGCCGTGTCGCGGATATTGTCATCGCGCCCAACGGTTCCGCTCTCGTAGTTCACTTTTTCACGATCCTCTTCGAGCACCTTTCCGGGATCAGACTCTTTCAGATCATTCAGGCCCACCAGGACCGGATTACCGCCCGGATTGTCACAACCCCCGACTACGCCAAGGCGACGACGGAAGAGCGGATCCGACGGTCGGTGGCCGAAGCAACCGAGAGCTCTCTGCAGGTCGAATTCGAGTACGTCAACAACATACTGCTCAGCCCTTCGAACAAACGTCGTTTCGTAATCTCAGTGATCTCACCGTCGTTCGCCGAACGGGAAAGCGAAACCAATGGCTCTTCAGCTCGTGCGGATCCCGAGTCGCCGTTGGCTTAGCGTGTCGGAAGTTAACGCACGCCTGGGCTCTTGACCCTGTTTGTTGATCCACCGCGACTCTCGTTTTCGCGGTAGCGTTCCGCTCCAGCCGCAGACTCTGGTGAGGCCAGAGAGGAGGACGGATCGGATGCGGAAGAGCAAGTTCAGTGAGGAGCAGATCGCGATGGCGCTGCGCCAGGGCGAAGCCGGGACTCCGTTGGCGGATATCTGCCGCAAGCTCGGAATCAGCCAGGCGACGTACTTTCGGTGGAAGAAGGTCTACGGCAGCCTCGGTGTGCCGGAGCCGCGCGAGCTCCGGCAGCTGCGCGACGAGAATCGCCGGTTGAAACAGCTGGTGGCGGACCTGAGCCTCGACAAGACCATCCTGCGGGAGGCGCTGCAAGAAAATGGTGAGGCCCGCCGATCGGCGTCGGGTTGCCGAGTGGGCGCGTAGCGCTTACCAGGTAACGGAGCGGCGGGCCTGCTCAGCCACAGGGGTGGCGCGTTCGACGCTGCGCTACAGGAGCCGCCGGCCTTCGCAGGAGCCGCTGAGAAGGCGCCGGCGAGAGTTGGCGGGTGTGCGCACCTACGCTGGCTACCGGCGGCTGCACACGTACCTCAGGCGTGAAGGCTGGAACATCAATCACAAGCGCGTCTACCGCTTGTACATGGAAGAAGGACTAGCACTGCGACGCAAGAAGCGCCGGCGACGGCGCAGTCCGTTGCGCGCTGCGCGCGTCCAGATCCGACGGGACCCAACCAGTACTGGTCGACGGACTTCATGCACGATGCGCTGGCCAACGGCCGGACGCTTCGGATCTTCACCTTGATCGATGTCCATACGCGCGAGTGCTTGGCACTGCGCGCAGGCGTGGGTTTTAGCGGTGCTTCGGTAGCGGAGATCCTGAGTCAAGTGGGCCGTCGAAGGCCGTTTCCGAAAAGGATCCTGGTCGACAACGGGACGGAGTTCACATCGAAGGCACTCGATGCCTGGGCGTACTGGAACAAGGTCAAACTCGATTTTTCGCGACCGGGCAGGCCAGGGGACAACGCCCGCATCGAGGCCTTCAACAGCCTGGTTCGGTAAGAGTGCCTATCGCAACATTGGTTTCGAAGTTTGGAGGAGGCCGATGGCGTCCTCGAGACGTGGAAGGATGAGTACAACAATGACAGGCCCCACAGGAGTTTGCAGCGGATGACTCCGGCCCGATATCGGGCCGGAGTCATCCAGGTTCAGGACCGGAACGAGCCCGAAACTCGCGAATCGGGTGGATCACAAAAAGGGGTGAAGAGCCACCCTGACCACGGGTCGCTTGCGGCCTGGGTCGGAGCGACAGTCCGGGCAGTCCAGTCGTCGCCCTGGGCTGTCTGGCGGTTTGCGTACTCGGAGCCACGACCAGGCTGTCGGTCAGCGGAAAGGAGCGCGTCGGCTCACGCAGTGCGAGTCTCGGTGAGCGGAGCGTAGGCCCGGCGAGACAGGCGATTACGTCGCCAGGTTCAGCTCACCTCATGGGGACGATCGAGGCTTTGAACGCGCCGCCGGCTTCGACGGAGAACCCGTCCTGAAGCCGGATGACCTGACCCGCTTGCAGCTCGACATCGCCTCCGGAGAGGATGGCGTAGCTTGGCCCAGCCGTTATCGAGTTGCATGCCAGATGAATCTCCGGCGAGATGACCGTGTCGTTGGCCAAGACGAGCTCTTGCGGTGACGTACACGGGACAAAGATCGTGACTGAGACGTTGTTGAACCCCACGAGGCCGCCGCTGTCTGTGACTGCCGCCGTGACAGTGTGAAAGCCGGGAGTCAGCGCGGCCTGGAAGGCACCGCCGCTCCCTATCACTCCGTCGATGTTGGAAGTCCAGACCAGGGAGGCAGTGAGGTCGCCGTCTTCGATGTCGGTCCCGGCGCCAGAGAAGCTGACCTGAGTCCCCTCTTGAAGCAGATTCGACCGGCAGAGCTCGAGCTCCGCGCCGTTGCTGTCGAGGTCGCGGTCCCCGATGGTCACGGTGATGCGAACGTATCGTAGCTCCACGGGGGCCACGTCAAACTCGTAGTACATGTAGTCGGTATCTGCGGTCGTGATGCCCGGGCGGCCGTCGGTGATGCTGATTCCGGGACCGGCGAGCGTGCCGGCGCCGGCAGTTTTGCCGACAGATGCAAAGTGCTGAAGAACGCCTGCGCTGTCGCGATACTGTACCGTCCAAGCTTCGTCGTAGAAGTAGGGATTCCCCGGCGACCCCGCAAAGGGGGCCACCTTTAGGCTGTCCACCGTCTGCTCGGTCCCCAAGTCGATCTCGACCCAGTTACCGTTGCCGTCTGCTGCCCAGAAAACATCTGCCTGATTCGCCATTCCATCGACGAGCTTCGCTGCCTCGCGGCCGGGGAACTCGTTGCCGCTGGAAGTCACAGCCTCTCCCACAGCGAGCGAGCAGCTGGCAGGTGCGGGCGACGAGATGGTGACGGCGGGCGCGTTGTTGCTGACCACTTCGACCGTAACACTCACCGAGTCGGAGCCGGTGAGTCCCCCGCTGTCGATCACAGATCCCGTAACGGTGTGGTTGCCGACGGAAAGGACCGCTAAGAAAGAGCCACCGCTTCCAATCGGGCCGTCGATGCTGGAGCTCCAAGACAGATTGGTGGTCAGTACACCATCTTCGGCATCGCTTGCGCTCCCGGAGAAGCTAATCGAGGCGCCGTCGCTGAAGGTGGACCCGTTCGACGGCGAGCTTACGCTCACGCTCGGCGGCGAGTTGCCCGTCGAGATCTCGTCCGCGCCTATTTCGAAGGCCGCGCCCTGGGGCCTGGGGTCACCGTCGATGTCCCGGTTGATAGCAGGGAGAGCCATGCCTTGATTCTGGGCGCAGGTGTCAGCCGTGAGGAGGTGAAAGTCCTCAACCGCCTCATTCGCATAGAGTGGATCGCATTCGGCCGAGCTGGTGTCTCCTCCGGAGTTCGACCGCCATTGGGAGAGGCTGGTCTGTGGTCCGTTGTTCCAGGAGTAGAGGCCGTCGGCGTCCAACACGTTGAAGTCGGAGATCCAGTTCGAGGGCGCGTAGTCGGTTCGCAGGTTGAGGTCGAAGGGTCCATGGCCGGAGAAGATGTTGTTGCGGATGTCGAAGGACTGGTGGGGGAAGGGGTAGAGCTGATCGATGTAGATTGCCGCGAACCCTGGGTCCCCATGACAGGTGTTGTTGGAGAAGGTGATGGTGCCGGGGTTCGGCCCGCCGTTGTTGCCTCCGAAGTAGTAGAGGCAAGCCCCGTAGGAATCTGAGGAGAAGAAGTTGTTGGTTACGGTGACGTCTTCGGAAGACTCGCTCGCGGAAGCTCCGCCATCGCTGAAAGTTACGGCGTAAGTCTGACTCGTCCAATGAGGGGACTTGTCCCGGTAGATGTTGCGGTCGAAGACGATATCGTCGACGGAGCGGGCGTTTGCCCCTTCACAGGCTCCACTTGAATGAGCCTGTATGTGTAGAGCGTTGATGAGATCGATCAGCTCGTTGTTGCGTATCACCCAGTCGCGTGTGCATTGGGCGGGTTGGAAACCGACCGACGCGCAGTTACCTCCGCTGCCACAGGGCGTCCAGGCCGACGCGTTGCCGTCTATCACCGAATCGAGAAACTCGAGTCCTTGGTTGTAGCCCCACATCTTCGCGATAGTGGTTTTCGAGTTGTCGGCGCCATGCGCGGTGTAGGAGATGTTCTGCCAACGAAACGGCCCCCCGGTTCCAGGTCCGTAACCGCAGCTGCCTCGGATGAAGTAGACACCGATGTTGGTCGCTTTGATGTTAATCGCGGCGAAGTAGCGCAGATTGAGGCAGCCGAACATGTTGAAGGTGCTGCGATCGCTGGCGCCCGCGTGTACACGATCTTGGTTGATGCGGTCGAGTTCCAGGTCGTGCAGGTAGATGTGGGTCCCGGTGCCGCCGAAGAAGTTGGGGACGATGAATCCCGTGTCCGTTCCCGGCGCGTTGAGGTTTCCATAGTTGACCACCGAAAAGTGGGCCATCTCGAAGTAGCTGTTGTTCGCGCCGTAGGCGTTGAGAACGAAGGTCCGGTTGTAGTTGTTGGGCGGTCCCCCGTCGATGACCGCCGTGTCGTCGGTGTCGAACGGCGGGTAGTGTCCATCGCCATCCGCATCCCAGCCAATCAGCATCGCCGGATTGGTGGGGAGCTGCCAATCTTTCGCCTCACTCCCCGACTGCGGCTTGGTCCGGTAGCCAGCCAGTCCGCCGACGGCCGGTGTCAGATTATTGACGTCGCGACACGTTCCGCGAAAACAGACGATGTCCTCGAAGTTGCCGCTGCCCGTGCCGTTGGCTCGGGTGTTGAAGGCGTAGGTGATCGTGGCGCACGGATTGTTCGGACCCCCGCAGCCCGCGAAGTCCAGACCGGCCCCATCGCAATCGACGTAGACCTGGTCTTCCGCTTGCCCATCACCGTCGATGTCGTTCGACTGAACGCCCGTGCCCGAGGTGTCGTCGCAGACCAGATCGTCCACCCCCGCCTGCCCGATCAACCCGTCGTCGTTCATGTCCAGGCCATTCGCCCGAGCTGTGTAGCCTC
>JAAENP010000465.1 GCA_024224155.1 bacterium | reverse complement strand
GGAAGAAGAGATTGAGCGCCAGGCGGCCGAGGACGAGGAGCAGCACCATCCCCAGCAGGTGTTGCTGAAATCGATCGATCTCGGCGCGGTTGAAGCGCAGCATCAGAGCCGCCGCGAAGCTCGCGACGGTGGCGAGCGCGTCGGCCGACACGATCAACGTCATGCGGGTCCGGGACGGAATCTTGGTCAGACGCTGGAGTTTACTGGCCACCGAGGTGAAGTCTCTGGGAGGTATGGCTCGCAGGGGGAACGAGACCCTATCATGCTCAAGCACCGACGGCGAGCGGCGAGCGCCTTTGTTAACCAACACTTAACCTTGAGGCCGGCCGCAAAGCTCAGCTGCAAGCTGAGGTTTTCGGGCCGGGCTCTTGGTACGGACGGGCTGGGCCAGGAAGTCGAGCTGCAAGCTCGAGTTCCTGGGGCGCTGGGAGGGCGCTGGCTCGTTGCCGTCACGCACGGACGACGTTCGTCGCCGGTTCCCGGTAGACGCCGCGAGTGTCGACGATCAGCGACGCGTGCTCGGCCAGGGCCGCGTAATCGATGCTCGAGTGGTGGGTGACGATCAGCACCGCGTCCTGGCTCTCGACCGTCTCGCGGTCCAGGTCGACCGACCTCATCGGCGGTAGATCGGGCCAGGTGCGCATTGCCGGCGCTTCTTGAATGTGCGGATCGTGGTACGCGACGTCGGCGCCGAGCTCGACCAGACGATCGAGGATCTCGAACGCCGGGCTCTCGCGCGGGTCGGCGACGTCGGGCTTGTAGGCGAGGCCGATGACCAGGATCCGGCTGCCGCGCACCGGCTTGCCGCGGGCGTTGAGGGCTTCGAAGAGCTTGGCCAGCACATAGTGCGTCATTTCGACGTTGACTTCGCCGGCCAGCTCGATGAACCGTGCCCGGAGCCCGAATTCCCGGGCCTTCCACGACAGATAGAAGGGATCGACCGGAATGCAATGCCCGCCCCAACCGGGTCCGGGATCGAAGCGTTTGAAACCGAACGGTTTGGTCTCGGCGGCGTCGAGGACTTCCCAGACGTCGACGCCCATGGCGTCGTAGACCGTTTTGAGCTCGTTGACCAGGGCGATGTTCACCGCCCGATAGATGTTCTCCGTCAGCTTGGTGGCCTCGGCGACGCGGGTCGAAGACACCGGCACCACCGATGAGAAGACCTGGGAGTAGAGCGCGGTTGCCAGCTCGGTGGACGCGGCGTCCGCCCCGCCGACCACCTTGGGTATGCTGACCGT
>JAAENP010000464.1 GCA_024224155.1 bacterium | reverse complement strand
TTGAATAGGCCCTTTGCCCTCGACACCGAATACCGGGCGGGTTGGGTCGGCCGCTACCACGCTCTTCGATCGGAGATCGGCTCGGTCAACCTCACCGCGACGGTTGGATATCGGTTCAGCGACCACCTTTCGGTCGGTTTCGGTGCAAACCTGTCGAGGCTCGACGTCGAGCTCTCGCGGGCGATTGACCTTGGCAGCATGTGCTTCGCGCTCGAGCTCGCCGGCGATCTTCTGTTCGGGGACTGTGACGCTCGGGGTCTGGAGCCGCAGCACAGTGATGGGACCGTCGGCTTCGACGCCGACAGCACCGCGGTCGGGTTCAATCTCGGGCTGCTCTGGCAGCCGGTCGAGAGGCTTCGGATCGGTCTTGCCTACCGTTCGAAGATCGCGCACGAGCTGGGCGGCAGGTACAGCGTGAGCGCCTTGGATCCCCGGGCCACCGCCTTCGCCGCGGGCGCGGCGGGTGTCGTCGACTCAGCAGCACGCGGAAGCCTGGATTTGCCGGATTTCGAGTCGTTCAGCATCTTCTGGCGGCCGGTGAAGCGCTGGGAGCTCGTCGGCGACTGGACCCGTACCGGCTGGAGCTCGCTGGATGAGCTTCGGATTCGTCTCGACAGTAGCGTGCCCGACGAGGTGACCACGGTCGAGGCGAGGGACAGCGTCGGGGCTTCGGTCGGGTCGATCTTCGCCGCGACCGAGCGCTGGAGACTCCGCTTCGGCTTCGCGGCCGAGGAGACGGCCGGCTCGGGTGCGCGGCGCCAATCGGCACGATTCCCCGACGCGCCACGGCAATGGTACGCGCTGGGGTTCGACTTCGCCGTCTCCGAGAGACTGGACCTGAGCCTGGGCTATGCGATCGTCGACGCCGATGAGAGCGGCATTGAGAAGCTCGCCTTTCCGCGCTCAGAAGACTTTCTCCGAGGCAGTCTTCGCGGAACCTACGGCCTGGGGGCGGACGTGCTGAGCCTTCAGGTCCGCCTCAGACCCCGGTAGCTCGCGACGCCTCTCAGGCCTCTATTGCTCAAAGAGAAAACGGCGCCGCCCCTTCGGGACGGCGCCGCGCTGAACCGCGAAGCAGAAGGAAGGAGCCTAGATCTTCAGCTTCAGGTTGATTCCGAACATGTGGGCTTCGTAGTCGGCGTCGTTCGGTGCCAAGAGAATCGACTGTGGCAGGTAGGGAACGATACCTTGGAGAATGAAGCTGTCGATGGTGTAGTCCTCGAAGTAGAAGAACACGCCGAAGCTGGCGTTCTCGGTGATCTCGTAGCCCGCTTTCACCCACAGGCTGGTCAGCTCGATGTCCTCGTAGTTGTCGATGTCGACCACTGTCCGGCCACCAGAGGGCGTAGTGAAGTCCCCTGCGCCATCGGAGTCCGAGATATTGAGCACCGCATCCCAGCTCCAACCATTGTCGTTCTTGGAGTTGAGACCAAAGCCCCAGGTCGTGGTGTCCTCGTCGAGGAGCACGCTCCAGTTGTCCAGGGGATTGGTCGAGAGCGTTGCGCCGGACTGCCGCGATCTCTGGAAAACCTCGCGGTCGGCCATGTTGCCGAAGACGTAGCAGTTGAGATGGGCGCCCGGAGCGTATCCGAACTCGAAGTTGTAGCTCATGATCTCGTCCGACTGAAGGCCGAACTCGCTGTTGGGATAATCCTCTTCGCGGGCCGACAATCCGAAGCTCAGATTCCAGGAGTCCCTGGGAAACAGCTGCACGGAGAAGTCATAGTCGTCGACATCCCGCTCGGCCTCGTCGAACTTGCGCAGACCGGGCTGCTGGTTGATTCCCTCGGGATGGACGAAGAACACCTCCTGGGCCTCGACGTCGTACTCGCCGGTCGTCCGATCGCCGGTCGCCCAGCTGGCCCGCACCGAGACCTTGCTGTTGGGGCGGCTATCGACCGTTAGTTTGATGGTGTCCTCGTCTGAGGTGTGGATCTCGCGGAAGGTGCGATCCCAGCTCTCCATGAAGTAGCCGAGGGTCAGGTGGGTGGAATTGGTGGCGTCCCAACCGAGCTCCGCGCCCAGATTGTCCTTGGTCCAGTCGTAGGGCACGGTGATCAGGGCCGGCGGCTCCCAAACGGCATCGAGCCTGACGTACCCGGGGAAGGTGACTCGCGGCGACGAGTTGTCGTAATCATACGTTCGATACCGTAGCGTCAGGCTGAAATCGTCGCCGAGCTCGGTCCCCGCGTTGGCGGAAACGTTCATGGTTTCGACTTCGGTGTCGGCCGCATTGACCGGCAGGCCGGAGCTCGCCGCGTTGAAGGTGCGCCCCGTGCTCTCGTCGGTGCCCACAATGGCGGTGTTGATTGTGAAGGGCAGCAGCGACTCATTCTGGGTCATGGTGTTCATGGTCAGGCTGCCGTTGAACCACCAGCCGCCCGCTCTCGCGCGGCCGTCGAAGAAGAGCAGGTTGGCTTCGTTGTCCGGCGCCAGGCTGGCGAGACCGCGAGAGGGACCCGCGTCGGTCGTGTTGGGGCCGAGGTAGGCGATGGGGTTGGTACTGTCGGTCGCTCGCCAGGGGTTGTCCCAGAGCACCGAGTCGAGGGTGTTCTTGAACTGGGAGTTGCGATAGCCGAAGCGCGCACCGCCCTTCTTGCCGTTGAATTCGCCGGAGAACTCGACATCGGTGGTGTTGTAGTTGATCGGCTCGGGGATCTCTTGAACGTTGTTGAAGCCGAACGCGGCACCCATCGGACGGCTGCCGTCACGGTTCTCGTGCTTGTACTCGAAGCCCCAGGCGAACTTGCCTAGATTGCCGAAATCGAAGCGGGCTCGCGTGCGGTCGCGCTGGAGACCGAGGTCGGTCCGATTGGCGACGTCCACGAACGGTCGGATCAAGGGCTCGAGAAAGCCGAAGTTGACCGAGCCCCCGCCGGCCCGCTGGGCAATCACCGCCTCCTGCAACGCCAGCTGGGTCGAGTCGGCCAGCTCAAACCGATTGACCGCCGTCTGGTTCCAGAGCAGGGTGGCGTCGTTGCCGAAGAGATGCGGGATCTTGTTGTAGTCGAGGTTGACCTTGTAGCTACCGGCGACGCCGTAGTCGACGTTGTAGCGGGCGTGGTCACGCCCGATGGCGCTCATCCGGATCGCGAGCGTTCGGTCGCCGTCCTCGCTCTCGCCGTAGGCTTTGAGATTCGCGTACAGCCCGCTCTGGAGATCGCGATACTCCTGAAACTTCGAAGAGTTGGTGTCTTGATCCTTCTCGAGCACCCAGAAGTCGAGTGGCTCGACCCAGAGGCGGAAACCGTCGTCGTCACCCGCCGTCGCAACTCCCGCGCCTGTGGCGAAGAGCAGCAAAGACGCAACGACGATCGTCAGAGCCTGTCGCATGTTGTCTCTGATCATCATGTCTCCCTTCTACCGGTACAGCGCCCAGCCGGACGGATGGTTGCTACCGTGAATCGCGTTGTGGCAGTTGAGGCACGAGCGGCTGAAGTCCCGGTTGCTGGGTCGCGTGCCATCCGCGAGTGTCTGCGCGTCGTAGATCGTGCCGGGGTGTCGGGTGTTGGCGTGGCACTGCTGGCAGTTGTAGGGCACCGAAGTCTTCTGCAGCTTCAAGTGGTTCGAGCCGTGCGGCGTGTGGCAGTTGGAGCAGCTTTCGCGCACCGGAGCGTGGTCCCAGAGGAACGGTCCGCGCTTCTCGGCGTGGCACGAGTAGCACTGGTCGTTGACGGACGCCGCATTGACCATCTTGTCGGACTGCGCGCCATGGGGGTTGTGGCAATCGTTGCAGCCGATCTGGCCCTCGCGGATCGGATGATGCGAGCGCTTCCAGGTCTCGGCTCGCACGTCCTTGTGGCAGCTGAAGCACTGTTCCGTGGTCGAGCTGGTCTTCAGCTGTGCGGTCTCCGACTTGAAGTCGTGGATCCCGTGGCAGTCGGTGCAGGAGAGCCCACGAGTGTCATGGGCGCTGCCCTGCCAGAAGAACTGACTGCCGCCATCGTGGCAGGTCTGGCACATGGCCGACTGCTTGGCTTTGCTCAGATCCGAGACTCTGGGTTGGTAAGCCTCGGGGTCCTCGACGTGGAGGCTCCCCGGGCCATGACACGACTCGCAGCCGTGCTCCGAGAGCTTGGCGAAACCCGCCTTACCGTGCTGTGTTTGAGCGAGGTCGTCCTCGTAGGTGTCGTGGCATTCGACGCACATGTCACCACCCACGTAGCTCGCGGCCATCTCGGGTTCGGTTTCTGGCGCGCCGAACGCGGTGCCGGCTCCGAGAGAGAGCAGCAATACCAACCCCGCACCCATTGCCAGTCTTCGTCTAGCTGTCATACGGCACTCCTTTTCTGACGTTCTTCGTACGTTCCGGTCGTGAAAGATCTTGCCAATTTCTCGGTGACTTAAAGACTAGGAGTCTTCGCCTCATAACGCTGTGAAGCGACTCACAGAGCCGGCGGGGGGGAAGGAGCCCACCCGAAGGGGTAGCTCGAAACGGCGTGAAAGGAAGGCGCGAGGGGCGCTCGAGTTCAAGGCCGAGACTCCAGCTCGATTCCTCTCGAAACCACCGGCGCCGCTTCTTCGTCTGGTTGTCGTGCTTGATGCCTCAGTAGACCAGACTTGGCGGCTTTCGGCAACTAGATTTTTCCTTTTCTCATGCAGAGTTGCATCGCCCCGGGAGTGGCTCGCAATGCACGAGCGGGGGTGCGCTTTGCACCCACTGCTCGAGAGCGGTGCCGGACGAGCCGGCGCTGCGAGCAGGAGGGGGCGGCGCCCTCCTTTCAGAGAACGCCGCCCAGATGAGGAGCCGAGAGGAGCCTAGAAGACCAGCTTGACGAAGGCTTGAGCGACGTTGGCGTCGAAGCTGCCGTACCAGGCATCGAGGAAGAGGAACCGCGTGGCATCGTCGACCGTCAGGAAGTTCGCTCCGTAGGCCTGGAGCTGATCGACCTGAAAATCGTCCAAGTCCCAGTCCTCGAGCGCCGCCACCCTGCTCAAGAACGGCCCTTTGGATCGGACAGACGCTGACATGGGCCAGGAGGCACTCGAAGGTCTTGGCGTTCGGGGGATAGACTCGGTCGTCGTCAAGACGCTCTCGGTCCGGCTAGACCTGGCCATGAATAGAAAGAGGCCCTCGGACGTATCCTAGGCGTGAACAGCGCGACGGCATTGACCTCGGTACCTCTCATGTCAACAGGCGAGCGTGATCTGGTAGGCCGTGCTCAACAGGGTGACGACCGCGCGCGGGCGGAGCTCGCCCGGCGGCATCGCAAGGCGGCGTATGTTCTGGCGCTTCAACTGACCGGCAATCGTGAGGACGCTTTCGATGTCTCTCAAGAGGCCATGCTGAGGCTGTTCGGCAACCTCGGGCGGCTCGACCGCTCTCGGAGCGTTCGCCCCTGGTTGTACACGGTTGTGCGCAACCAGGTCCGCGATCTATGGCGCAGGCGGAAGGTGCGCAGGAGCGAGCCTCTCGCAGTCGAGGTGGGCCCCGAGGCCGGACATCAGGTCGTCGATCGCGCGGATGGGCCCGAGCGCAACGCGGTGACCAATGAGATCCGAGAGCGCCTTTGGCTGGCGCTCTCGACGCTGCCCGAGAAACATCGGGAGATTCTGGTGTTGCGCGACTACCAGGACCTGTCGTACGAAGACCTCGCGGCGGTTCTGGGGATTCCCCTGGGCACGGTGATGTCGCGCTTGCACGCGGCCCGCAAGAAGTTGCGGGCCGCCTACCTCGAAAAGGGAGGAACCGCGAGTGCCTGAATCAAGGGAAACACGCGCAGCTTCTCCACAGTGCCGGCGGCCGTTCGATGAGTCGATGCTGACCGGATACCTGGATCAGGTTCTGACCCAGGAGGACGAGCAGCGGGTTCGAGTGCACCTGGAAGACTGCGGCGCTTGCCGCACATTGGTGGAGGAACTGGCGACCATGAGGAGAGCAGCCATGACCAGCGAGTTCAAGGTACCTTCCGACGATCAATGGAGCGAAAAGCCGAAAGACGCGGCCAGTGGTCTCGCCTTCGGAGTGGGGTGGCTGCTGCTGGTGATCTGGGCGGTGGGTCTGGCTGGTTTCGCGCTTGGCGAAGCCTGGCAGAGCACGCAGAGCCTTCTCGAGAAGCTGGCGATTTTCGGCGGCGTTTCCGGAGTCGCGCTGCTGTTTCTTTCGGTCGTGCTCGACCGGCTCCGAAGCAGGCAAACCGATCGCTACCGGAGGGTGAAGAAATGATTGTGACGACCACGGCAACGATTCAGGGGAAGAAGATCGTTCGAACGCTCGGCCTGGTCCGGGGCAACACCATCCGCGCCCGGCACCTGGGCAAGGACGTCATGGCCGGCCTGCGCAACATCGTCGGCGGTGAGATCAGCGAGTACACCAAGCTCTTCGCGGAGGCGCGCGAGCAGGCGCTGGATCGCATGGTGGCGGAGGCGCGCGAGCAGGGGGCGAACGCCATTGTCGAGGTTCGCTTCTCGACCTCGATGGTGATGACCATGGCCGCGGAGCTGCTGGTTTTCGGCACCGCGGTCGTGGTCGAAGACGCCGGCTTGGACGAATAGCCGGACGCGCCCACCCGGCCGGTGGGCCGACGGCCACCCTCCGCAAGGGTGTGGTGGTGCCGGTCCCAAAGAGTCAGAATGACTTCGGGTGCGAGCCACCCGGAGGAGAAGCATGTCTACGATCATCGAGCCCTTTCGCATCAAGACGGTGGAGCCCATTCGCATGACGACCCGGGCCGAGCGCGAGCACTTTCTCAAGGCGGCCGGCTACAACTTGTTCAAGGTGCCGGCGGCAGCCATTCTCATCGACCTGCTGACCGACAGCGGCACCGGCGCGATGAGCGCGGAGCAGTGGTCCGCGATGATGCGCGGTGACGAGTCCTATGCAGGCAGCGAGAGCTGGGGTCGCTTTGAACGGGCGGTCCTAGACATATATGGCTTCAAACACGTCATCCCCACGCATCAGGGCCGCGCGGCGGAGCGTATCCTGGCGACCACGCTCTGTCGGTCCGGTCAGGTGGTTCCCAACAACACCCATTTCGACACGACCCGAGCCAATATCGAGGCTACCGGTTGCCGCGCTCTGGATCTGCCTTGCGCCGAGTCGCACGATCTCGCGGCGGTACATCCCTTCAAAGGCAATATCGACCTTGAAGGGCTGGAGAGGGTTCTCGAAGAGAACGCCGGCGCCGTGCCCTTTGCCATGGTCACGATCACCAACAACGGGGGCGGTGGGCAACCGGTCTCGATGGCCAACATCGAGGCGGCTTCGGTGATCTGTCGTGCGCGCGGTGTGCCTTTCTACCTCGACGCCTGCCGGTTCGCCGAGAACGCCTACTTCATCCAGCGCCGAGAGCCGGGCTACCAGGACAAGTCTCTGATCGATATCGCTCGAGAGATGTTCTCGCACGCCGACGGCTGCACGATGAGCGCGAAGAAGGACGGCATGGCCAATATCGGCGGCTTCCTGTGCACCAACGACGACGAAGTGTCGGTGGAGGAGGAGGAGCTGCTCATCTTGACCGAGGGCTTCCCGACCTACGGAGGACTGGCCGGCCGAGACCTGGAGGCCATCGCAGTCGGCCTCTACGAGGCCCTCGATCCCGCCTACCAACGCTACCGTCACGCCTCGACCAAGTATCTCGGCGATCACCTCGCCGAGGCGGGTGTGCCGATCGTTCAACCTCCCGGCGGTCACGCCATCTACGTCAACGCGGCCGCCTCGTTGCCCCACATTCCGAGGTCGGAGTTCCCGGGGCAGGCCTTCGCCGTAGCTCTGTACCTGGCGGGGGGCATCCGCTCGGTTGAGATCGGCTCGGTGATGCTCGGGCGGCGAGACCCCGCGACCGGAGGGGAAATCCCGGCCGAGCACGAGCTCGTGCGCCTGGCGATCCCGCGACGCGTTTACACCAAGAGCCACATCGACTATGTCGTCGAGGTCGTCGTCGAGATGTTCTCGGAGCGAGAGTCAATTCGGGGCTTCCGAATCGTCGACCAGCCGCCGGCGCTGCGCCACTTCTCGGCGTCGTTCGCGCCGGTCGGCGCCCCGGTGTTAGCCGAGTGAGCCAGGATCCGATCGCCGAGTTCGCGGCTCTCTTCGAACGCGCCAAGCATTTGGAAGAGGGAGACGCAACCGCATGCGCCCTTGCCAGCGCCAACGATCAGGGGTTGCCCTCGGTACGCATGGTGCTGCTCAAGGAATTCGGCGAGACGGGATTCGTTTTCTACACCAATTACCGCAGCCGCAAGGCACTCGAGCTCGACTCGAATCCTCACGCCGCACTCTGTTTCTACTGGTACTCGATCGGTCAGCAGGTGAGAATCGAGGGCAACGTCAAGCGCGTGACCGAGGAGGAATCGGACGCCTACTTCGCGAGTCGTGGCCGGCAGAGCCGGATCGGTGCGTGGGCCTCGAAACAGAGCCAGCCTCTCGAGTCTCGCGCCCGGTTGCTGCGCCGGGTGGCCAAGCTCGAGGCTCGCTATGCTCTGGGGCCGGTGCCTCGGCCGCCGTTTTGGGGCGGTTTTCGAGTCATTCCGGAGCGCATCGAGTTCTGGTCGAACGAGCTCTATCGTCTGCACGACCGGCGCCTGTTCACCCGGCGGGACGATGGCTGGGTGATGGAGCGGCTCTATCCGTAAGGAGGGGCGGTCGACCGCTACGGCCGCTCTCGGTTACAGGCCGTTCGTGTGCGCCTCGGAGGGAGCCTCTCTTCGCTCCCGGAGAGGCGGCACCGGCGGCCAACAGACGGTTGAGACGGAGCTCGACCGCTACAGGGAAACAAGGCTTCGAAAACCAGTCGGGAGGGGACCAGAAGCTCTTCGCCGGCGAGAAGCCTTCCCGCCGCATGGGCATCGAAACCGCCATACCTTCGGGGAAGTTCTGGATGCCGATGCCGAAAGCGAGCACCACGGCACTTGCAACGGTGGCCGACTCGAGGCCGTGCGCCGCTGCGCCAAACGCGACGCCGACCGCGAGTCCCTCGGGGATGTTGTGCAAGGTGATGGCGAGAACCAGCAGAGTCGTGCGCTCGAGCTTGGTTGGAATACCCTCGGCTTCTTCGATCGGAGCCTTGAGATGCAGATGGGGCGTGATGAAGTCGGCCAGTCTCAGGAATACGGCGCCAAGAGAAAAGCCGACCGCGGCAGGTAGCCAACTCAGCTTCTCCAGATTTGCGGACATCTCGATGGCCGGCGAGAGCAGAGACCAGAAGCTGGCGGCGATCATGACACCGCCGGTAAAGCCGAGCATGATGTCGAGCAGCCGCTTGTTTTCGCGACGGAGGAAGAAGACCAATGACGCGCCGGCCGCGGTCAAGCCCCAGGTAAAGAGCGTTCCGAGCAGGGCCTGGTGTACCGGACCGAGCTTGGTGAATCGTGTCCAAGAATCGCTGAGCATGGGATTGAGCTGGCAAGCCGGACGATGGTTCAGCCTAGGAATCGTCCTCCTCGAGTAGCAATACCCAAACGGGTGGGCGTTGGTGGTGGCGGGCGGCGGTGGACTGCGGCACTTGCGCTTGAATGACTCTCGGGTATGATCCTCGAGTCATGCGGCGCGTGAACTTCCTTACCGCACTCTTGATGGGAGCTTTGATTCTCTTCTCTCCAGCAGGGCAGGCGTGTGTCGAGTTTGCGCGAATGACAGAAGGCTGCCGGGTGGCGGGCATGATGGAGATGGCGTCCCAGCACGAGGCCATGGGTCGCGCTGTGGGCCCAGCGGCCCCGGCGGCTGCGAAGGACGCTTGCCGCGGCGACGGCTCGCCCGCGGCCGATTGCTGCGTGGTTGGGACGACGAGCGATCAGGTCGAAGGACTTGCCACCGATACCTCGAAGGTCTTGGTCTCGCTGGCCGCCGTTGATCTGCGATCGGCAATCGAGCCCGCTCTTCTCGACCGCGATGCGGCGCGGGAACACGGCCCGCCGGTGCCCTGCAAGAACCGCTACACGCTGTTCTCGTCTTATCTACTCTGATTCTCCTCTGAGAGGCCCCGTGTTCGACCGACCCACTCTCGAGTGGGCGGTCAAGCCGACTTTGGATTTCTTGGAGGAGTTTGATGTTTGCAAAAAGACGATTTGTTGCGCTGCTGCTGGTAGCGACCGTGACCGGCTCGGCCGTGAGCCAGGCGGCGGCCGAGGGCGAACCGGGCAGTGAGACCGGGCTAGCCCCAATTCTGAAGGGCATCCAACAGCCACCTTTGCGCCAGCTCGCCGTGGAGGTGCTGGAGCGCAATCCAGACATCGCCGCCGCCGCGGCACGGGCCCTGGCCGCCAGACACCGCGCGCCGCGGCTGCGAGCATTGCCGGATCCGACCGCCAGCCTGACGACGTTCCTGGACTCGCCGGAGACGCGAACCGGTCCCCAGCAGATCGCGGTGGTTCTGGCGCAGGCGGTCCCGTGGGCCGGCAAGCTGGCGCTCAAAGAACGGACCGCTCTTCTGGAGGCAGCGGCTCTCGATGCCGAGGTCGAGGCACTGCGCCTCGAGCTCCTCACCGAGACCCGGCGCTTGTTCTATGAGCTTCTGTACCTCGACCGACGCAGGGTGATCGGGGAGGAGCTTCGGGACCATCTCTCTCAGCACGAGGAGATCGCTCGGGCTCGATACGCGACCGGAGCTGGTCGCGGCCAGGGAGTGGTCAAGCTGCAGGCGGAGATTACCCTTGCCGAGAACGACCTGCTGGAGATTCGAAGGCGCCGGATCGGTCTGGAGGCCCGCCTCAACACGTTGCGCGATCGCCCCGCCTTGACGCCGATCTTGGCCGAAGGGATGCCGACGATCCCCGAAATCTCGCTCAATCTGGAGCCACTCCTCGAAAAGGCGCAGCACCTGCGCCCGGAGCTGCATGCGGCTGAGGCCAGGATCCGAAACGCGCGGACGCGAGTCGAGCTCGCGGAAAAATCGCGGCGGCCGGATTTCAGCCTCGGACTGACCTACACGGTGGTCGACCCGAGGAGCGACGCCGCCGGCCGGCTTCAGCCGCCGGAAGGCAACGGTGACGACATCGTCGGTATCCGGGGCGGGATTACACTGCCGGTTCGGCGCAGGAGCTTGACGGCCGAGGTCGAAGAAGCGGTTGGCCACGAGACCGCCGCCGAGGAAGGCCTGCGAGCGACTCGCGCGGAGATCGTGGCGGCGATCGGCGACCTGGCGCAGCGCTTGGAGCTCGACTGGCGGCAGCTGCGCCTGATCGATGATCTCCTGGTGGTGCAGGCGGAGGAGGCTGAGGAGTCGGCTTTGGCCGGCTACATTGCCGGAACCCTGGATGCCCTGGCTCTTCTGGACGCCGAGCACGTGCGCTTCGAAGCGCACACCGCTCTGGCCCGGGCCCAAGCAGACTATCTGATCGGAATCGCGGAGCTCGAGGGCGCCATCGGTGCGCCGCTCGAAAGCCGTGTGAAGGTTCCCAGCCATGACGCGTAGCAACAGAAACCCGAGAGCCTGGATCGCTCCCGTGCTCTGGATCGGCACCGGCTTTCTGATCTTCTTCGTGGTGTTCTTCGACCCGCTTCACTTGCACCCCCTGGACAGCTTGCTGCGGGCTCGGCTCGGTTATCGCGAAGCAGCGGAGGCAGCGGCCGGCTCCGCCGCCGAGATCGAGAACGAGCTATGGACCTGTCCGATGCATCCTCACATTCTCGAAGAGAACCCCGGGGAATGTCCGATCTGCGGCATGAATCTGGTGCGCGCCAAAGGACAGAGCACGGCTGGGAGAGCCGCCGGGAGCTCCACGGCTCGGAGCAAAGGGGAGATCCTCTTCTACCGCAACCCGATGAACCCGACGATTACCTCACCGGTTCCTGCCAAGGACGAGATGGGGATGGACTACGTGCCCGTTTACGCGGACGAAGCGGTCCGGGCCATCGGTCCCGGCACGGAGGTATCCATCGATCCCGCCACCGTCCAGAACATGAACGTCCAGAGCGTTCTGGTGGAGCGGCGTGACCTCACCCACGAGATTCGCACGGTCGGCTACCTCGAGTACGACCAGGAGCGGATGGTTACGGTAACGACGAAGTACACCGGCTGGGTGGAGAAGGTCTACGTCAACTACGTCGGCGAGCCGGTCAGAAGAGGACAGCCGCTTTTCGAGATCTACGCGCCCGAGCTGTTGCAGACCGAGCAGGAGCTGCTGTCGGCGATCGAGTATGCCAAGAAGTTCGTCGGCACGGCGGACGACGCCCTGCGCAGGGCCGAGGCACTGGTCGATGCGGCGCGGACTCGGCTTTCGTATTGGGATATCGCGCCAGAGCAGATCTCGAGGCTCGAGGAGACCGGCGAGATCTTCCGCACGCTCAAGGTCGTGGCTCCGTCCAGCGGCCTGGTGATGAAGCGCATGCCGGGACTGGAGGGCATGGCGGTCAAGCCGGGCATGGAGACCTACCACATCGCCAATCTCTCCTCCCTCTGGCTATCGGTCGAGATCTTCGAGGACCAGGTGGCCTGGATTCGCGAGCGCAGCCCCGCGGATGTCACTTTCACGTACTTTCCGGGTGAGACCTTCCGCGGCACCGTCCGCTTCCTCGAGCCGGAGTTCTCCGAAAAGACGAGGACGCTGAGGGTGAAGCTCGAGGTTCCCAACCCGGACCGAAAACTGCGTGCCGGCATGTTCGCGACCGTTACCTTCGAGCCCGTTGCGGCTCGGGCGGTGTTGACCGTGCCCTCGCTCGCGGTTCTACGGACGGGGCAGCGCGACGTAGTCGTGGTCGATTTGGGCGAAGGCCGTTTCGCCCCGCGGACGGTCAATCTCGGGCACGAGGGAGTCGAGTTCGTCGAGGTGCTCGAGGGTCTCGAAGAGGGTGAGCGGGTGGTGACCTCGGCTCAGTTTCTGATCGACTCCGAGGCGAATCTCCAGGAAGCGATCCAGAAGATGATGGCTCAACGTCAGGAGATGGCGCCATCGTCTGAGGGGGCCGGACATGCTCGCTAGGTTGATCGAGTGGTCGCTCAGGAACCAACCCCTGGTGACGGTCGGCCTCGTCGTCGCCATCCTCGCCGGCGTGTGGGCGATCAAAGAGACCCGGATCGACGCGATACCGGATCTCTCGGACGTCCAGGTGATTGTCTTTACGGATTTCCCCGGTCAGGCGCCTCAGGTGATCGAGGACCAGGTGACCTACCCGATCACGACCAAGATGCTGGCCGTGCCCTTCGCCAAGGTCGTGCGCGGGTATTCCTTCTTCGGCTTCTCGTTCGTCTACGTGCTCTTCGAGGACGGGACCGACCTCTACTGGGCCCGCTCGCGAGTGCTCGAGTACCTGTCGGGTCTGTCCGCCGATCTGCCCGAGGGTGTTTCGCCGCAGCTCGGGCCCGATGCCACCGGTGTGGGCTGGGCTTTCATGTACGTCCTCAACTCCGAGCAGCGCTCACTGGCCGATCTCCGGAGTTATCAGGACTGGTATCTCAAGTACGGTCTCGCCTCGGTCGAGGGAGTTGCCGAGGTGGCCTCGATCGGCGGCTTCGTGCGCCAGTACCAGGTCGAGGTCGATCCGATACGGCTGCGCGCCTACGGGCTGCCTCTGCAGGCGGTCCGCCGGGCGATCCAGCGATCGAACGTCGAGGTCGGTGGCCGTCTCGTCGAGATGTCAGAACGGGAGTTCATGGTGCGAGGGCGCGGCTACATCAAGGAGATCCGAGACCTCGAGGTGGTTGTCCTGGGCAGTGGCCCCGGTGGGACGCCGATCGTTCTCCGGGATGTCGCCAACGTCACGATCGGGCCCGAGATCCGGCGCGGGCTGGCTGACTGGAACGGCGAGGGCGAGACGGTCGGGGGCGTCGTGGTGGTGCGCTGGGGGGCCGACACCCTCTCGACGATTGCCAGGGTCAAGGAGCGCCTAACGGAGCTCAGAGCCGGCCTGCCGGATGACGTCGAGATCTCGGTGGCCTATGACCGGACCGGGCTCATCGAGCGTTCGATCGACACGCTCACGACCACATTGATCGAAGAGTCGATCGTCGTGGCCCTCGTGTGCCTGGTTTTCCTGTTTCACTTCCGGTCGGCCTTTGTCGCGATCGTGTCCATACCGGTCTCGATCCTCTTGGCCTTCGTGATCATGAAGTACCAGGGCCTGGGGGCCAACATCATGTCGCTGGGAGGCATCGCGATTTCGATCGGCGTCCTCGTCGACGCCGCGGTGATCATGGTCGAGAACGCGCACAAGCACTACGAGGAGTGGCGCGGCAAGCGTTCGCACCTGGAGATCATCATTCGCTCGGCCCAAGAGGTAGGACCGACGCTGTTCTTCACCCTGCTCGTGATCACGGTCTCGTTCCTGCCGATCTTCACTCTGGAGGCACAGGAGGGGCGCCTGTTCAAGCCCCTGGCGTTTACCAAGACCTACGCCATGGCACTGTCCTCCATCGTGGCGGTAACCGTCGTTCCGGTTCTCATGTTCTGGTTCGTCAGGGGCAAGATCTTCAGCGAGAAGAGACACCCGGTCTCGCGCTTCCTACGCTTTCTCTACACGCCGGTCCTCAACTGGGCGCTGCGTTGGCGCTGGGGAGTGATCGTCCTCATGCTGGCGGTGCTCGCGTTGACGCTCGTGCCACTCCAGGGCATCGGCTCGGAATTCATGCCTCCGCTCTGGGAAGGAGATCTGCTGTACATGCCAACGACCTTCCCTGGTGTGTCGATCACCAAGGCCAAGGAGATTCTGCAGCAGACCGACAAGATCATTCGGTCCTTTCCGGAGGTCGAATCGGTTCTGGGCAAGGCCGGGCGCGCCGAGACGGCGACGGATCCGGCGCCGCTCTCGATGCTCGAGACGACGATCATTTTGAAAGACCCTTCCGAATGGCGACCCGGTCTGACCAAGGACGATCTCATCGCGGAAATGGATGCGGCGATTCAGTTCCCAGGCCTCACCAATGCCTGGACGATGCCGATCAAGACCCGCATCGACATGCTGTCGACCGGCATCAAGACGCCGGTCGGAATCAAGGTCGGGGGTCCCGACCTGACGGTGCTCGAGGAGATCGCCAAGAAGATCGAAGCCGTGGTCAAACCGCTACCGGGAACCCTCTCCGCCTATGCCGAGAGAGTGATGGGTGGCAGCTATCTCGACTTCGATATCGATCGCCAGGCGGCATCTCGGTTCGGGCTGACGGTGGGCGACGTCCAGGACGTCATCCAATCGGCGGTAGGCGGCATGAATGTCTCGTCCACGGTCGAAGGGCTCGAGCGCTACCCGATCAACGTCCGGTATCCGCGAGAGCTGCGGGACAATCCGGTCGCTCTGCGCGAGATTCTGGTGGCCACGCCAACCGGCGCTCAGGTGCCGCTCGGACAGCTGGCCGAGATCCAGCTTCGCCAGGGGCCGCCCGGGATCAAATCGGAAAACGCGCGCCCCAACGCTTGGGTCTACGTCGACCTGCGAGGCATCGACGTGGGCACCTGGGTGAAGCGGGCGCAGCAGGAGGTGACCGAGCAGGTGGTGGTGCCGGCGGGCTACACGATCTTCTGGTCTGGCCAGTACGAGTACATGCAGCGAGCCAAGGCCCGGCTGCTCCTGATCGTGCCGCTCACCCTGACGCTGATCTTCCTGATCCTCTACTTCCATCTCAAGTCGATCCTCAAGACTGCCATCGTGCTTTCGGCGATTCCGTTTTCCCTGGTCGGCTCGGTCTGGCTGCTCTGGATTCTCGACTACAACTGGTCGATAGCGGTCTGGGTCGGCGTGATCGCCCTGGCGGGTCTGGCGGCCGAGACCGGCGTCGTGATGTTGCTCTACCTCGACATAGCCTACGAGGACTGGAGTCGAAAAGACCGGATGAAGAGCTTCCGCGACCTGGCCGAAGCCGTGGATCACGGCGCCGTGCAGAGAATTCGCCCCAAGATGCTGACGGTCATGGCGACCTTCTTCTCTCTGGTGCCGATTCTCTGGGCGACCGGGACCGGCTCCGACGTCATGCGGCGCATAGCCGCCCCCATGGTCGGCGGGGTATTCACCTCGTTCGCGGCGGAGCTGTTGGTCTTCCCAGCGATCTATTTCATTTGGCGCGGAAGGGGACTGAAACGCGGCCCGCTGTTTCCGAAGGAGGAATCGGGAGCTATCGAACTCGCGCGACCACGAAGGTGACATCGTCGGCGGGGGCGGAGTCGCCCGCCCAATCTCGAGCTCTCGCGAGCAAGTGCTCGATCACTTCGTTGGGCTTCGAGCCGGCGGTGGCGGCGAAGAGCTCGGCGGCGCGCTCGTAGCCGAGGGTGTTTCCGTCTCGATCGGGGAGCTCCGGGAAACCGTCACTCATCAGCAACAGCGTGTCGCCGGCGTCGATGCTCACCGACACTTGGCGATAGGTAAAGTCGAGTCCACCCAGAGGCATGCCTTCGATGGCGATTTCTTCTACCTTTCCGGTCGCCGCTCGGTGCAGGAGAGCGGGCGGCATTCCGGCGGCGCAGAGGGTGAGCCTGCCCTTTGTCAGCCGAGCGAGAGTCAGCGCCATCGACATCCGCCCCAGCGCCATACGCTTGATCGCGTCGGCACCCTTCTTCTGGAACTCCGCCAGGTCGCCTCCCGGCGGGTAGGCGGAAAACAGGCTCTTGACCACGGTCACCATGGTTCCGGCCTTCGCGCCGTGCCCGGTGGCGTCGCCGATGGCCACGGTCAGGGTGCCATCGTCGGCGACACGAAAATCGTAGTAGTCGCCTCCGACTTCGGTGGCGGTTCTCATCATCGCGGCCAGGTCGAAAGAGGGGTGGTCGGGGAGCCTCTTGGGCAGGAGCGAGAGTTGAAACCGGCGGGCTTCCTCCAGTTCCTCGGTCTTGCGATCGAATTCAACCTGCAGGCGCTCGCTCTCGATGAGTCTCTGCTGGTTCTCTTCGAGGTCCTGGGCCATGTTGTTGAACGCCTTGGCCAGCTGGCCGATCTCGCTTCTGGACTGGAGGGGCACCCGGGCTTCGAGGTCGCCACCAGCTACCCGCTCCGCGCTCTCGGCAACGAGCTTGAGTCCGTGGGTAATCCGGCGCGACAGCGGCAGGACACCCAAAAGAGCGAGGCCGATCAACCCGGTACCGAATCCGAAGTTACGCAACGCCGTCGAGCGCATCTCGGTGATGGAATCGCGGATTGGGCGGGCAATGCCGAAAGTCAATCCCGTTGCCTGGTCCGCGCTGGTCGCGACGATCCAGTCGCCAAAGACCTCTTGGTCTGTGATCCGTTCCGCATCGACGGGCTCCTGGAGCCCCAACCCGAGTAGGGTCCCGCGGTCCTCATCACTCGCCGCGAACAAGTTGCCTTCGGTGTCGACCGCAAACGGTACCTCACCCCGCTCGCGCAGGGTGCGATGAAGGACCCGCTCCAGAAGCTTCTCGTTGGCGACCCGAGCCCGGATCTCGCCGACCATCTCGCCGTCCTCGTAGACCGGCACTTCCACCTCCGGGCTGAAGATCATGCGGTACGTGTCTTCTTCTGCTTCGGCCGTGGGGGCGGTCTCGGTCAGCCGGTGCAACTCCTCGGTTTCAGCTCGGATCTCGATCAACCGACCGGCGTGCAGGTTGAAGACTTCGGCTTTTTCTTGGACGAATTCGAGGCCCAGCTTGGCCTGTTCGATAAGCTCCTCCCGGTCGGTATCCGGGATCAACTCGGCGTCGAGGTTCTCGATGCCGGCTTCCACCGTCTTCAGCATCTCGCGCATGTCGATCACGATCGGCGCGGGGGGCGGCGGCGGGCGGCGCGGTGGAGCCGGAATGAGCTCCGAGGCAGTCTCAACGTCCGGGCTCGGCACCGCGTCCTCCGCCGTGCCCGGGTACTCGGGCACGAATTCGAAGGACGTGACCAATGGCGCGGTCTCTCCGAGCTCCGCCATCATCGAGCCGTAGAGCTCCTCGCGCTCTTTTTCGGTTTCCGCTTCGAAGGCCCAGCGTCTGAAGGGCAAAGCGGAGATCCGTTCGACCCGGCGACGCAGATCGCCCCGGACTTGGGTCATTCGATTCTCCATGTCGCTGGTGAGGCTCTCGGCCTCGGCCTCGACGGCTTCGCGAACGGCGCTCAGCGACGAGACGTAGCTGTAGAGAACGATTGCCGTCATCGGCAGGATAGCCAGGAACAGGAACGCGATGGCGATTTGAGTACGGATCTTCATGGCAGGGCCCCAGCTTAATACGCGAGCGGTGCTCGGGAGTTCGCTGCCGGGGCCGTACTGAGTGTTCGGAGGCCAGTGGGCTGTTAGTCTTGGTATTCGATGTGCGCGACCGAAGTGGTCTATTTCAACCACCCGAAGGTGGTCAACGGCCCCGCGACCGTGGATCCAGGTCGGATCGAGACGCTCGACCCGCTGACGGCGACTCGAACGGTGATCGTCTCCAACCTCGACTATCCGTCGGGCCTTGCCCTGGATCCTGCCGGAAACCTTTACTTCGGCAACGTGACGACCGGGCCGATCCGGGTCGAGCTGCGCCGAAGGGCACCTGACGGTACCATCACCAGTCTGGGCACCGTGGTCGACACCTCGGCGGGCTTTGTGTCGGTGGGCTCTTGGGCCTTCGACCTGTGCGTCGAGGCAGGAGTGGTCTACTTCAATCATCCCGAGGTGACGAACGGCGGCGCGGTTGTCGAGGCGGGTCGTATCGAAAAGATCGATCCGGTCACCGCCGCGCGTACGGTGGTGGTTCCGGGTCTCGACAACCCTTCGGGCCTGGCCTTCGACGGCGCGGGGAACCTCTACTTCGGCAATATGACTACAGGCCCGGTCCGGGTGGAGCTGCGCAAACGAGCACCCGACGGCACGGTCGCGAGCCTGGGGATGGTGGTCGACACCTCGGCGGGCTTTGTCACCGCAGGCTCCTGGGGCTTCGACGTCGCTTGCCTGGGCAGCGAGGTTTACTTCAATCACCCCAGGGTGACCGATGGCGGCGTCACCGTGGATGCCGGCCGCATCGAGAAGATCGATCCATCGACCCTGGTCCGGACGGGCGTCCTTGGCAGCCTGAGTGATCCCTCCGGGCTCGCTTTCGACAGCGCCGGTGATCTTCATTTCGGTGAGGTGACTCATGGGCCCGTTCAGATCGAGCTCGAGGAGTCGAGCGGCGGGATCACTTCGACGCAGGGGATCGTTGTCGACACGTCGGCGGGCTTCATCGCCGCCGGTGCCTGGGCCTTCGATGTCGCCGTCGCGGCGCCGCCAACGGAGACGGAGCCGGACGACGGTCCTCTTGAAGAGCCACCCGACCGGAGCGAGAGCGGCTGCAGACCCGGATGCCTGATTCTCTTGATCGCGATGGGACTGGCTCTCTTGCTTCTGCTCCTGCTCTGGCTCGAGTTGATCTAGAGGCGGAGTCGAGGTCTACGAACGCACGATGGAACTGGCAGCGCGTATTCTGGATGTCCTCGCCGGGCTCATGCTTGCTGCGCTTCCGGCGGCCCTGCTCTTCTGGCTCCTGATCCACCCCTTCGCTTCGTTCTGGCGCCGGCTGGGTCCCGTTGCGAGCTACACGATCGTTGCCGCGATTTGCCTGTTGGCGGTCTACGCCATCTGGACGGTGCGCGCGCCGCTGATGCGGCAGCACTTCGGCTATCGGCCGATCACCATCGGGATGGGCGTGGCTCTCTACCTTGCCGGCGCGGCCTGGGACTGGAGGGTGCTGCGAAAGCTGAGGTTCCCGGTCCTGGCCGGTCTGCCGGAGCTATCCAGTGGAAGTTCCGGCAGACTCCTGACCGACGGGCCCTACGGCATCGTGCGTCATCCCCGCTATTTCGGAGCGTTGATCGGCATCACCGGCTTCGCTCTGATCTGCAACTACCTGTGGGTCTATGTGGTGGTTGCGGCGTCGGTGCCGGTCGGTTGGCTTATGATCGTGCTCGAAGAGCGAGAGTTGATGGAGCGATTTGGGAGCGACTACGAGAGGTACCGTCGGCGGGTGCCATGCTTCGTTCCCAGGCGAACCGGGGAGAGGGTCTTGTGAGTTTCGATACCGAGCTCAAGCTCGCCATCTATCGGCACGTCGCCGAGACGACGACGGCACCGACCGTGGAAGACATGGTTCGCGTCACGGGTCGAGCCGATACGGATATTCGGGAAGGGTACAGGCGCCTGAACGCGAGTCGCGTTCTGGTCCTCGAGGATGATGGCGTGTCGATTCGAATGGCACCGCCGTTTTCCGGCGTCGAGACCCAGCACAAGGTGACCGTGGCGGGCCAGGCCGGCGAGGCCGGTAAGAACTACTACGCCAACTGCGCCTGGGACTCCCTGGGCGTCGTGGCCGCTTTGAGCACCGACGGCGAGGTCGAGTCTCAGTGTGGGCAGAGCCTCGAGCCGATCAGGCTGCGGGTCCGAGATGGCGAGCTCAGCGGCGACTCCTGTGTGGCCCACTACGCGGTGCCGGCCGCTCACTGGTGGGACGACATCGTCTACACGTGAAGCACCATGCTCTTCTTCCGGTCGGAAGAGCACGTTCGAGCCTGGTGTCGCGAACGAGGCCTCGAGGTATGCCCGATCATCAGCCTCGAGACGCAGTGGCGACTCGCGGTCGCCTGGTACGGGGACCGCTTGAGTCCGGATGCTCGCCGGCCGAGGCCGGCGGAGATGCGTCGGATCTTCGCCGATATCGGCCTCGAAGGCCCGTTCTGGGACCCCATGGCAGACAGCTTCTGAACTGCTTTTCAGAATCTGAGGCTGAGGGCCGAAGCCGGACCGTCTTCCGGGACCGTCACGATGAAGAGGTTGCCGTAGTCGCTCTCGTCGATGGGACCGGGCTCGGGAGCGCCGAGCGCGGCCACGATGCCGGGCACGGTGTTGCTGTGGCCGGCCACGACCACGATGCCGCCGCGATGATCTGAAAGGATCTTGGTGACGAGGGCCGGTGTGTCTCCGGCGTCGGCGATCGCGATCTCGAGCCCGAGGGCCTCCGCCAGAGGCCGAACCGTTGCCTGGGTGCGTCTGAACTGGCTCGCGAACACCGCCGTGACCCCGGCTTCGAGCGTCAGGTCCCGAAGACGGTGCGAGCGCTCTTCGCCGGCGAGCGTCAGCCCCGGGTCGTCCTCGGCCTGCTGCTTTTCAGCGTGTCGGACCACAATGACGGTGGTCGCCCGCTGGGCATCACCGTGCGCGCAGTCGGGAACCAGAGCCGAAAGCAGAACCGTCGCGATCAGGCCGATTAGGGATCGAGTGTTGTTCACTGCAGCAGACCTCCATGAGACGCTGGTCAGAGATTTGACGGGCAGGACCCGCGACTAGGGGTAGAGCACACTTTTCTCGCCGCGCTCGGCGATCAACCGCTCGGTACGTTCGAGGATGAGATCGCGACGATGGAGCAAGGTCGAGCGCTGCTTCTTGCTCAGCCAGGCTCCGACCGTTTCTTTCAGCGAGTCTTCATCGAGCCGGCGTAGCCCCTCGACGAGCGGGCGCGAATAGCGATCCGGGCTCTCCGGGTCGAGAATCTTGGTCTGGGTACGAAAGGCGCGAGAACTGTCGACCTTACGAACCGTGAAGTCCGGATCGATGAGCAGGTTGCTCAGGTTGACATAGTCGACGTCGTGTATCAGCTGGAAGAAGACCTTGGCGCGACGCATCTGCTCATTGAAGCGCTTCGCGTCGGGTGGCGCGAGCGCCTTTCTCCGGCGTTCGCCTTCGGTCATACAGTCTTCGATCCAGAGCTGGAGAGAGCCGTCCTCGCCGCGGATCTTTCGCTCGACGGTTGGAGGTACCTGATTCAATCCGATGAGGCGATCCAGCCTGTAGGCTGCGATCTCGCTCTTGTAGCTATCGCGAAATCCGAGTTCGGGGAAGCCACCGTCATCGAAGTGCCTGACGGGCATGTATTCGTCGATGGTTTTCCAGACGGCTTTGGCGTTGAGGCCCTCAGCCGACAGGGTCACCAGATGTGAGAGGGTGACGCCTTTGCCCAGTGGCTTGATCTCGACGACTTCCGCCGTTTGCAGGAAGTCCTCGGCGTCTCGATCGTTCGCCAGGTTGGTCGCGCTCACTGGCTCGACTGCCAGCAGAGCGCCTAGAATCGCGATTGCGTGGCGCACCGGAGTTCCTATGCCCCGATCATGCTCTCGACGGCGAAGTAGCGCAACCCTGTAAGATGAAGACACCGCCGATGAGCAGTGCTACGGAGTGCGTTTTCTGAGATCGCTTGGGCCGAGGCTCGGATGATGCGACTCGCGTTTCAAGAGCAGATGCCGGACAACCACTGTTTCGGCTGCGGGCCGCTCAACCCTCTGGGTTTGCAGATCAAGAGCTTCTGGGACGGCGAAGAGTCCGTGAGCGTCTTCCAGCCACGGCCGGAGCACTCGGCAGGCCCTGTGAATGTGATGAACGGTGGAATCACCGCGATGCTGATCGATTGTCACTGCGTCTGCACAGCCGTCGCTCACGCATATCGCGTCGAAGGACGCGAGATCGGGTCGCCGCCGCCGATCTGGTGCGTGACCGGCTCGATCGAGATCCGGTATCTGGCGCCGATTCCGATCGACCGGGCGGTCGATCTGCGCGCCCGGATCGTCGAGCACGAGGGCAAGAAAACGCGGCTCGAGTGCAGCCTGTCTTCGGGCGAGAAGGAGTGCGCTCTGGGCACGGTACTGGCGATCCGGGTGGCGCCGTCCTGGCGCGAGGAGTCCACTCGTTCTGGCGAGCGGCGGAAACCAAGTAGGAGAAAGCAATGAGTAGGCGATTGAGACAAGCGATTCTGGACCGGGGTCCGATCTGGGTGATGGCGACCGTGGGATTGAGCTTGCTGATTCTGGGACGGATGCCTTCGAGTGCCGGAGCCGAGGATGGCGGCAGCGGGTCCGCTTCCGGGCAACCGATCGAATACCATTCGCCGACCGGTCGCAGTGACATGCCCTTCTCGGAGTCCGTACGAGCGGGGAACCTGCTCTTCTTGTCCGGGCAGATCGGTGCGGCGGTGGACGAGGGCGGGCGCGGACGGCCACCGGGCGGCATCGGGCCAGAGACGCAGCAGACCCTGGAGAACATCCGCGCGGCACTCGAACGTCGGAACCTTTCGATGGACGACGTGGTCAAATGTACTGTGATGCTGGCTGACATAGACGAGTGGGCGGCGATGAACGAGGTCTACAAGACGTTCTTTAGCAAACACTTCCCGGCCCGGAGCGCTTTCGGCACGAGCGGCCTGGCACTGGGTGCTCGAGTGGAGATCGAATGCATCGCGGCCTTCGGAAGCCGGGCCGCCGATCGAGGAGTAGGATAGAGACTCGAAAACGGGAGGACACTATGTTCGTACTGGAACTGTTGTCGGCCGCGGCTCTGGCCGGAGCGTCGCCCGCGCTTCCCCAGCGCATGACCGAGATCATGGCGGAGGAAGCAACGGTGGTTGAAGCGCCGTTTGGTGACGAAGACCTCTGTGCGATCGCGCGGAGAATCGCCGGTGCCGCTCCTTGCCTCGATCCGGAGAGCTGTCGAGCTCTCGAGCTTTGGCAGGGGGTCTTCGGAGTCCCCGGCGTGCGTCCCGCGGATCCGGAATTCGGCGGCGGCAGGTTCGGTCTGTCGCCGCGCCTCGCGCACCAAAGCAAGCCCGGCGCCAGAGGTCGGCCGAGAAGATTCGGCTTCGGACCACGCACTCTGGATTGCCTGGCCGAGCGGGCTCCGGCCGGGGGTGCGGAGCGCGCCGGCGATCGGCGCTAAGATCGGCACCGGTGGATTTCAGCCGAAGCGACGCAGCGGGCTACGCTGAGAGCAACGCAGTGAGAGCGGTGTGACCGTCTATTCCGCGCCTTGGAGTAGATTGCTGATCGGTCTCTCCTGGGGCGCCTCGGCGATTCTCGTCGGGGTGGCGTTTCTCACCTGGCGCAACGTGCGCGAACCGGAGGGCCTCGGCCTGGCATTGGCCGCGCTGTCGATTCTGGTCATTGCGCTAGCCGCGCTGTTTTCGATACGCGCCTACCGAGTCGATGGGCCTCACCTCTACGTTCGCCGGCTGTTGTGGGAGACGGACGTGGATCTGCGCGAGCTCGAGTCGGTGGCGATCGATCCCGCCGCGATGCAGGGCTCGATTCGGCTGTTTGGGAACGGCGGTCTGTTTTCCTTCTCGGGGATCTTCCGGAGTAAGAGGCTGGGCCGGTATCGAGCTTTCGTGACCGACCACCACCGGGCCGTCGTCCTACGCCTGTCGGGACGCACCGTCGTGGTCAGTCCCGGTGAGCCCCAGGCTCTGGTTGCGGATATCCTCGGGCGCAGTCCGCGCGTTCGTGATGACACTCCGAGCCGATTCGAGGAGGGAAGATGACCCACCAGCAACAGATGGACGAACTCGAGCGGTTGCGCTCGGAACTCTTGGAGCGGCTCTCGGGTCCGGACTCGGCGGCGCTCAACCGAAGACCGCCGGACGGCGGCTGGTCGGCGGCCCAGGTTCTGGCTCATGTGATTCTGGCCGAGCGGCTCTCACTCGGCTACCTACGCAAAAAGATCCAAAGGCCCGACTTGATACCGCGCAGTGGCGCGGCCGGCGCGATCAAGAGCCGGGCGCTGGGGCTATTCTTGAGACTACCGTTCAAGGTCGCGGCACCGGCGCGCTCGGCCGACGTGCCCGAAACGGGCGAGCTGACCGCACTTGCGCGGGACTGGAGCGAGGCGCGAGCCGAGTGGCAGGACTTCCTCGAGCACTATCCCGCTGAATTGGCGAACAAGGCGGTCTACAGGCATCCGGTCGCGGGCCGGCTCAATCTGGAGCAGACGCTCCGGTTCTTGATCGATCACCTACGTCGCCATACCGGACAGATCGAGCGGCTTCTGGTTGAACATGCGGCCGAGGCGGACGTCGCCTAACGGCCGAAATCGAGCGGTCAATCAGTCTGTTGCGCAGAGTGACGGAATAGGTGAGTCGCGGTCGGCGTTGGCTGGGAGAGAGACTGCAAGATGACTGAGCATCGCCAACAGTCCGAGCCCGGCGTCGCGTCGACCGATCCGGTCTGCGGAATGACCGTCGATCTCGCGACCGCCGCCCACCGGTACGAGCACGAGGGCGTCGACTACGGCTTCTGCTGCGCCGGCTGTCGAGAGAAATTCATCAAGTCCCCGTCTGACTTCCTCGAGTCCGAGGCAACAGATCCGGTGTGCGGAATGAAGGTCGATCCGGCCACCGCAAAAAACAAGTCGACACATGGCGGTGTCGACTACTACTTCTGCTGCGAGGGCTGCAAGAGGAGGTTCGAGGCGGCCCCCGAGAAGTTCCTGCTCGCGGTCGACCCCGGCTCGGAGCCGGCGACCTCGCCGGCTCCGGATGACGTCGTCTACACGTGCCCCATGGACCCCGAGATCGAGCAGCTGGGGCCGGGCTCCTGCCCGAAATGTGGCATGGCTCTCGAGCCCAAGACCGTGGCGATCGATGAGGGCGAGAACCCCGAGCTCGTGGATATGCTGCGTAGGTTCTGGCTCGGCGCCTTGTTGACGCTGCCGGTCTTCCTACTGGCGATGTCCGAGATGGTGCCGGGACTCGATCTGGCGGAGCGGTTGCCGCAAGGTTGGAATCGCGGGTTGGTGTGGCTGCAGTTCCTTCTGGCGACACCTGTCGTCCTTTGGTGCGGCCGGCCGTTCTTCGAGCGTGGCTGGAGCTCTCTCAGGACGCTGAATCTCAATATGTTCACGCTGATCGCGATGGGTACCGGAGCGGCCTACGGGTACAGTTTGATTGCTCTGTTTCTCCCCGGGCTGTTCCCGGCGTCGATGCGCGCGACGGGCGGGGCCGTTCCGGTTTACTTCGAGGCCGCCGCCGTGATCACGGTTCTGGTGCTGCTCGGACAGGTGTTGGAGCTCAAGGCCAGGAGCCGCACCTCAATGGCCCTCAAGGAACTCCTGCAGCTAGCCCCGGCGGTGGCGCTCAGGATCGGTTCAGACGGGGAGGAAAGCGAGATCGATCTCGCCGAAGTCGAAGTCGGCGACCGGCTCAGGATCCGGCCCGGAGAGAAGGTCCCCGTCGATGCGATCGTGCTGGAAGGTCAGAGCTATGTCGACGAGTCCATGGTGACGGGCGAGCCGATCCCGGTGTCGAGGACGGTCGGCGAACCGGTGATCGGCGGCACCGTCAACGGCAACGGCGGCCTCGTAGTCCGGGCCGAGAGAGTGGGTTCCGAGACCTTGCTGGCACGTATCGTTCAAATGGTGGCCGAGGCACAGCGAAGTCGTGCCCCCATCCAGCGCTTGGCGGATCGGGTCGCGTCGTTCTTCGTGCCGGCGGTGGTTCTGGTGGCCTTGTTGACCTTTGCGGCGTGGTATTCCTGGGGTCCGGAACCGGCCTTGCCGATCGCCCTCGTCAATGCGGTTGCGGTTCTGATCATCGCCTGTCCCTGTGCCCTGGGACTGGCGACTCCGATGTCGATCATGGTCGGAACCGGGCGGGGTGCAAGGTCGGGTGTGTTGGTGCGAGATGCCGAGGCTCTCGAGACACTGGGGAAGACCGAGGTGCTGCTTTTGGACAAGACCGGGACACTTACCGACGGGCGCCCCCGACTCGAGCGGGTAGTAGCGCTCGAGGGTCGGAGCGAGGCGGATGTGCTGACTCTGGCCGCTGGGCTGGAGCGGGGCAGCGAGCATCCTCTGGCTCGAGCGATCGTCGGGGAGGCGCTCGAGCGGGGCCTGGGACCGAAGGCGGTCGAGGACTTCCAGGCCCTTCCGGGCAGGGGAGTCGTCGGGCGCGCGGGGAGTCGCCGGTTGGCGGTTGGCAACGAGGCCCATCTCGTGGATCTGGGAGTGACGGTCGAAGTCGCACGGGAGAAGGTGGACGCCCTGCGCTCGGCCGGAGCGACGGTGGTCTTCGTTGCGGATGACGGGGATCTGGCGGGCCTGCTGGCGGTGTCCGACCCGATCAAAGAGTCGGCTCGCGAGCTGATTGGAGAGCTGCAGAGGATCGGGATCGAAGTCGTCATGGTGACCGGTGACAATCGCGAGACGGCCGGCGCCGTGGCCGAGCGACTCGGTATCGACAGGGTCGAGGCCGAACGACGGCCCGAGGAGAAGCTCGAGATCGTGCGGACCTTTCAAGACGGAGGACGAACGGTGGCGATGGCGGGAGATGGTGTCAATGATGCCCCCGCTCTGGCCCAGGCAGATATCGGAATCGCGATGGGCACCGGCACAGACGTTGCGATCGAGAGCGCCGGAGTGACCCTGGTGAAGGGCGATCTGCGCGGCATCCTGCGGGCACTTCGGTTGAGCCGCGCCACGATGGGCAACATCAGGCAGAACCTCTTTTTCGCGTTCCTCTACAACTCCTTGAGCGTTCCGGTCGCCGCTGGGGTCCTTTACCCCTTCGTCGGCTGGCTGCTATCGCCGATGCTCGCCAGTGCGGCCATGAGTCTGAGCTCGGTATCGGTGATCTCCAATGCCCTTCGCCTTCGACGCCTCGAGCTTTGAAACGCGCTCCACTGCTGTCCGGGTGGTACGATTCGGCCGACCAGGAGGTCTTCATGAACAGACTGCGAATGCTCGGGACCCAGGGCCAGGCGATCTGGCTCGACTACATCCGCCGGGACGTTCTCGAGAACGGGGAACTCGCGCGCTTGATCTCCGAAGACGGCTTGACCGGCGTGACTTCCAACCCGGCGATCTTCGAAAAAGCGATCGGCAACAGCGATCTCTACGATTCCGATATTCGCGCGGCGCTTGAAAAGGACCCGGAGATCTCTACCGGGCTGCTGTATGAACACCTGGCGATTCGTGACATTCAGCTGGCGGCGGATCTGCTGGCACCGGTCTATGAGTCGACCAACGGAGCGGACGGGTTCGTCAGCCTGGAAGTCTCGCCGCACCTCGCGCGCGATACCGAGGGCACGCTGGCCGAAGCGAGCCGCTTCTGGCAGAAGGTCGATCGGCCCAACCTGATGATCAAGGTGCCCGCGACGGTCGAGGGGATCCCCGCGGTCGAGTCCCTCCTGGCTGAGGGCATTCACGTCAACGTGACCTTGATGTTCTCGATGGCTCACTACGAGGCGGTGGCGCAGGCTTACATCCGGGGCGTCGAGCGCGCCGCCAAGCCCGAGCGTGCGGCTTCCGTGGCCTCGTTCTTCGTGAGCCGGGTGGACAGCTTGATCGACAAGCTGCTGGCCGAGTCCGCCGGCTCTGATACGCCCGAGGCCGGGGATTTGGCCGGTCGGATCGCGATCGCGAATTCCAAGATGGCCTACGCGCGCTACCTCGAGATCTTCCATGGGCCCGCCTTCGCGAGACTGAGAGAAGCCGGAGCCCGTCCGCAGCGAGTGCTTTGGGCGAGCACGTCGACCAAGAATCCGGACTACCGGAATGTTCTCTACGTCGAAGAGCTGATCGGACCCGAGACGGTCAACACCATTCCCCCCCGGACGCTCGAGGACTTCCGCGAGCACGGCGAGGTTTCACCGACCCTGACCGCGGACCTGGATCGCGCGCGAAGCGATCTGTCGGCCTTGGCGGCGATCGGAATCGACCTGGATGGCGCAACCGATCGTCTGCAGCGCGAGGGGCTCGAGAAGTTCGGTGTGCCGTTCGACCGCCTGCTGGCAGCGCTCGAAAGCAAGCGGGTCGAACTCGCAGCTGCGCCCATGGGGGCGGCGGCCGGACCCGCTGAATGACCCGACAGCAGCTCCCGAGGATGGAGCTCGGTTGCGGAGGAGACGGAGATCTTGCCGAACGCGTTCGCGAACGGCTGGTCCGGTGGCAGGCCGACGAGGTCCTGGCAAGGTTGCGCAACCAGGATCCGACGCTGTGGGCCGGTGACGAGACCGAGATTTCGTCTCGCTTGGGCTGGCTGACTCTGCCTCAGGACGCCTGGCGGGGCGGGCTGGAAGGCATCCTCTTGGGTGCTGCCGAAGCGCACAGGCTCGGGATCGATCAGACCATTCTGATCGGCATGGGAGGATCGAGTCTCGCGCCTCTGGTTTTCGAGCGCGTCTTCAAGCCCACGCGTCGGCAGCTACGGGTGATGGACACGACTCATCCCGATTCGGTCCGGAGCCTGGTTGACACCCTGCCCTCCGAGGGCTTTCAGTTCGTGGTCTCGAGCAAGTCGGGAACCACTCTCGAGACCCGCGTGATGACCGAGGTTCTCTTTCATGCCGCAGGGCGCTGGGTGGCGCAGCCGGGGTCTCATTTTCTTGCGATTACCGACCCCGGAACCAGGTTGGCGGACCTGGCCGAGGAACGAGGTTTTCGTAGCGTGTTCACCGCACCCTCGGACGTCGGCGGCCGTTTCAGCGCGTTGTCGGTGTTCGGGCTGCTCCCGGCCGCCATGATCGGCATTGACCCGGAGCGTCTTCTGCGCCGTGCCGGCGCCATGGAAGACAACTGTCTCAGAGGGCCGGTGAGTGTCGGACTGGAGTTGGGCGCGACGCTGGGCGAATGCGCGCTGGCGGGTCGTGACAAGCTGACTCTCCTGACCTCACCCAGCGTGGCCGCCCTGCCGCTCTGGATCGAGCAGCTGGTGGCGGAGAGTCTCGGCAAGGACGGCAAGGGCATCGTGCCGGTCGGCGGCGAGCCCAGAGGCGACGTCGAGAGCTACGATCAGGATCGGGTCTTCGTCGGTATTGCCATGGAGGGCGAAGAGGCGACGCTTGCCCGGTTTCTCGAGGATCTCTCCGAGCTCGGCCATCCGACGATACGGATCGTCCTGCACGATCGCTACGATCTGGGAGCCGAGTTCTTCCGCTGGGAGATGGCGGTCGCCGCCGCCGCGATGGTCACCGGGGTCAACCCCTTTGACCAGCCCGATGTCGAGGCGGCCAAGAACGAGGCTCGCCGGCTTCTGGACGGCGCCAAGGTCAGCGGGACTCTTCCCGAGGTGATTCGCGCCGGGGAGCGCGAGCGGCTGGTCGAGGCCCTGAAGACCTGGATGTCTTCGGCTTCCGACGGAGACTACTTCGGGATTTTGGCCTACCTGCCGCCGACTCCGGAAACCGACCTCGAGCTCGCCGAGCTTCAAAGGCGGGTGCGGGATCTGACCACGATCGCCACGACCGCGGGCTACGGGCCACGCTACCTGCATTCGACAGGTCAGCTTCACAAGGGCGGACCCAACACGGGATCGTTTCTGCAGATCGTTCCTTCACCACGGACCGATTTTCTGGTTCCCGGAGAAGAGACCTCGCTCGGGAGCGTGATCGCGGCGCAGGCCGACGGTGACGCCGCCGCGCTGCTGGCCGCCGGGCGCCGCGTGCTGCGTGTGGATGTCGAAGACAGCGGTCGTCAGGGACTCTGGCTTCTGCGTCAGCTCCTGGCAGGCTAGGCCCTCGATGAAGCCGATTCCGGAGATCGTCATCGCCGGTGACGAGGGCTTCGCGGTTCGGGCGGCGATCGAGATCACGAGAGTGCTGCGCGCGACGCTGTCCGAGAGAGATGCTGTGTCGCTGGCGCTCGCCGGCGGCGCAACGCCGCGGCCGGTGTATCGGGCTCTGGCGGCTGTGCCCGCAGGACTGCGGCCGGCGGATTGGCGCCGAGTCCACTTCTTCTGGAGCGACGAGCGCTGCGTGCCCGCGGATGATCCCGGCAGCAATGTGAACGCGGCCCATGAGCAGCTCCTGCGGGACCTCGACATTGCCCCCGAGCGGATCCACGCGCCGAGACTCGCGCGTGACCCGAGGTCGACCGCCGCCGCCTACGAGGGCGAGATTCGCCGGACCCTCCGGCCTGAAGCGACCGCTACGCCGCGGTTCGATCTGGTTCTGCTCGGGGTCGGAGCCGATGGTCACACGGCATCGCTCTTTCCCGGCGAGCCCCCGGAAGCGCATCCGGGACGAAGCGGCCTGGTAGTGGCGACGCGAAGCCCGGCGGCGCCGCATGAGCGCATCAGCTTCTCGTTCGAGCTCCTCGCCGCGGCGCGCAGGATTCTCATCCTGGCTTCGGGAGAGGATAAGGCCGAGGTCGTGTATCGGGTCCTCGAAGAGAGGGATCGCTCCTTGCCGGTGACGCAGGTCGATCCCCGCTCCGGTGTGGTCTGCTGGGTACTGGATGCCGCGGCGGCGAGCCGACTGCCGCAAACCTGACCTGTGCGAGAGACGGTCTCGCCGTTACTAGTGCACCCAGTCGTCTTGGTCGTGACCATCCCGATCGTCGGGAACGATCTGCATGCCGCGCTTTTGCTTGAGGCGAGCGAGTCGCAGCCGAAACCACGCGGCCTGCGCACGCAGCCAGAGCTCGCGAAACGCGCCGCCGAGTAGCCCGGCGCCCTGGCCGCGTCCGAAGTAAGCGACGGTCACTCCGACACCCGCGCAGATGCCGATAAAGCCGGGAAGGTCCTTGGTTCCGAGAAAGCCGAGGAAGGCGAAGACGATCTCGAGCAGAAGGAACCACTTGGCCTGGACCGGAAGGACGAAAAACAGGAGGATGGTGGCGTTGCGATTGAGGACCGCGAAGAGGGCGATCAGGAGCACCAGGAGCATGCGCTGCCCCTGCATCAGGGCGAAGGGCACCTGCCAGGCAGGACCCCCTGCCAGCAGCGATCCGATGAGGTCGACCGCAACGGCGGCGAGTGCCGCCGACAGTGAAAGCAGTACCAGTAGCCGCCAGAACTTGCGCCGGCCGAGTTGATAGAAGACCGTGCGAGCGAAGAGAAAAAGGATGAGCAGCTCGATGACGAACCAGAACCCCGGCGCGCCGGTACCCGCGAACGGGTAGGTCACTAGCTGCCACAGGAATCCGCTCCGCCAGGCGCGTGGAGTCAAACGAAGCAGCTCGGCCAGCGGAGCGCTGACCTCGAAAAAGCGCATCGAGAAGGTGGCGAACACGATCCCCAAGAGAATCCAGACGTCGCGTGGGACGGGCCCGCTGAGTCCGAAACCGTAGCCGCCTCCCGCGCCGGTGGGAATGTTGCGCATGTGCGAGATACTACCGGGGATTCCGCTCCGACGGGGTGTCTCTGCACCGCGCCTAGGAGACCGCGGAGGAATTTCTGTGGCGACTTTTTCCTTGTATGGAGCAGAGGGTGGGGCTGCCCCTTCCCAGTCGAGAAAGGCCAAGAAATGTCAGACACGTTGACTCTTCCAGTACTTCCTTTGCGTGACACGGTCATGTTCCCGGGCGTCCAGGCACCGATTCGGGCGGGCCGGCCGGAAACCTTGCGAGCGATTCAGGCCGCGATCGATCATGGAGAGCAGCTCGTGTTCGCCGTTGCTCAGCGCGAGAACGTAGAGCACGCGACTGCCGAGAATCTCTTCACGATCGGTACGATCGCTCGAATCGGCCACGTTCAAAAGGGGCGCGGGTTCGTGCAGCTTTTGCTCGAAGGAAAGGGCCGAGGCATCGCCTTCCGGATCAGCCACAAGGGCGAGCATCTGGAGGCCGTGGTTCGTGAAGCCGACGAGATGTCGCCGGCCGACCCCGAGGATGCGGCATTTCAGGGTCTGTTTCGTGAATTGCGGGACCGGGCGCTCGAGCTCGGCCAACACGCGGGATTTCCCGAGGAGATGGTGACCCAGGCGCTCGCCAACGTCGAGAGCCCCGGAAGGCTCGCCGACCTGGTCGCCAGCTATCTGGATATCGCCCACCACGAACAGCAGGCCCTGCTCGAGACCCTGTCGGTGGAGGAGAGGCTGCGCCGGGTCCTGGTTCACGTCCAGCGCCAGATCAGCGTTCACGAGGCCCAGGAAGACATCCAGTCCAAAGTGCAGCAGGAGTTGGGCGACCGCCAGCGTGAAATGGTACTTCGTGAGCAGCTCAAGGCCATTCGCAAGGAACTGGGCGAGGGCGATGAAGGCGAAGAGCTCGACGAGCTGCGCGAGCGACTCGAAGCCCTCGACCTGGCGCCCGAGGCGCGCAAGGAGATCGATCGCGAGCTCAACCGGCTCGGCCGGATGAACCGCGAGTCCATGGAGTACCAGGTCGTTCGCAGTTACCTGGAGACCGTGTCCGAGCTGCCCTGGAACGAGCGTACCGACGAACACCTGGACCTCCACCGGGCCTCCGAGATCCTCAACGAGGATCACTATGGTCTTCAAGACGTGAAGGACCGCGTTCTGGAGTTCCTGGCGGTGCACAAGCTCCGCCAGCGAGCCATCGAGGAGGCCGTGCCCGCAGAAGTGGATGGCGGCGATGAGAATGGCGAAGTCGGCGCTCCCGAACCGGCCGCTGCCGCGGCTACCGGCGAGCGGGAAGACCGCGTGCCGCATGGACCGATTCTGCTTTTCGTGGGTCCCCCAGGGGTGGGCAAGACCTCGATCGCCAAGTCCATCGCCCGCTCGATGGGACGCGAGTACGTGAGAATCTCTCTCGGCGGCGCGCGAGACGAAGCCGACATCCGAGGCCATCGTCGAACCTATGTCGGCGCGATGCCGGGCCGCGTGATCAAGGGGATGAAACAGGCCGGCTCCAGGAACCCGGTGTTTCTTCTGGACGAAGTAGACAAGGTCGGGGTTTCCTATCAGGGCGATCCGGCGGCGGCGCTGCTCGAGGTGCTCGATCCGGCTCAGAACGACAGCTTCGTGGACCACTACATCGGGGTTCCATTCGACCTCTCCGAGGTGCTCTTCATTGCCACCGCCAACTTCATAGAGAACATCCCCGGTCCGCTGCGGGACCGCATGGAGATGGTGGAGTTCACGGGTTATACCGAGAGGGAGAAGCTCGAGATCGCCAAACGCTATCTAGTACCGCGTCAGATGCGGGAGAAGGCGGTGGATTCGGGGGCGCTGGAGATTTCGGACGGAGCCATTGCTGCGGTGATCACGCACTACACGCGCGAGGCCGGTGTGCGCCAGCTGGAGCGACAGATCGGCAAGCTCTGTCGAAAAGTGGCCCGCAGAGTAGCGGCTGGCGACGAGGAGGTAGGTGAACTGACGCCTGAAGAGGTGCGCGAGCTTCTGGGCCGCTCGAAGGTTCATCCCGAGACCGCGCTGGTCGAAGACCAGGTCGGAGTCGCAACCGGGATGTTCTACACGCCCGCGGGAGGAGACATTCTATTCGTCGAAGTGACGACGATGCCTGGCAAGGGGGAGTTGGTGCTGACCGGACAGCTGGGAGATGTGATGAAGGAATCGGCGCGGGCCGCCTGGAGCTACGCTCGGTCGAGGGCCGGCAAGTTCGGAATCAAGCCAGGCGAGTTCGAGCGGGACGTGCACGTGCACGTCC
>JAAENP010000463.1 GCA_024224155.1 bacterium | reverse complement strand
GGCAACCTGCTGGCGAAGGCGGGGCTCGACGTCCTGCTGGTGGAGCAGCACTACGTGGCCGGCGGCTACTGCAGCACCTTCCGCCGCCGCGGCTACATCTTCGACGCGGCGACCCACTTCTACCCGCTGCTCGGCAACCCGGACACCATCACCGGCCAGCTGCTGAGAGACCTCGGCGTGACCACGGAATGGGTCAAGATGGACCCGGTCGACCAGTTCCACTTCCCCGACGGCTCCTTCTTCGCGGTGTCCGCCGACTACGACACCTACATGGCGGACCTCAAGCGGAGATTCCCCGCCGAGGCCGACGCCCTCGACTCCTTCTTTGCCGACGTGCGCCGCGTCTACTACTACGGCCTGCTCAATTACTTCCGGTGGCGAGACACGCCTCATCTCGATCCCTACCGCGACCTGACGCTGCGCCAGGCGCTCGACCGCCACATCCGCGACCGCAAGCTCAAGCCGCTGCTCGCCGCCGACGTCCCGCACTGGGGCTCGCCGCCGAGCCGCACCTCGTTCATCTTCGACTCGATGCTGCGGCTGTCGTACTTCCTGGGCAACTACTACCCGGTGGGCGGCTCGCAGGTCTTCGCCGACGACCTGTCGCAGCGGCTCGAAGAGCAGGGCGGGCACGTCCACCTGCGGACCCTGGCGAGGCGGATCCTCACCGAGGGCGGCCGGGTCCGCGGCGTCGAGATCGAGACCGGCCCGCCCAAGAAGCGGACCCGGCACACCATCCGCGCGGACCTGGTGATTCACAACGGCGACCTGCTGCGGGCCTGCGAGGAGATGTTCGATCCCTCCGAGATCGATCCGGCCTTCGTCGAAGATCTCCGGCAGCTGCGCCCGACCATGCCCTGCTTCCTCGCCCACATCGGCCTGCGCGACGTCTCGCACCAGCTGCTGAACGACATTTCGGGCTATTACTGGGAGAACTGGGACAGCGACGAGGTCGGCCGCAGCGCCCTCAGGTTCAAGGTCTTTTCACCGACACTCTTCGAGCCCCGCATGGCGCCTGAAGGAGGTCAGGTCGTCATCATCCAGCGGGTGCGGGAGATCGACTACGGGTCGATCGACGATTGGCCGGCCCACAAGGCGGCTTTCGAGAGGCACGCGCTTTCGAACCTCGAGCAGTTGATCCCCGGGCTGAAGGAGAAGATCGTGGTCATGACCAGTGCCTCGGCCAAGACCTCCTTCCGCTACACGCTGAACCGGCGGGGCGCCATGCTCGGATGGGAGATGTCGCCGGAACAGCTGGGGAAAGGGCG
>JAAENP010000462.1 GCA_024224155.1 bacterium | reverse complement strand
GTGTAGGACGTGATTAGGAACGTGCACGAAACAACTTGACCACTGTGCGTAGCTCAAGCGCCCGCGCTCGGCGTCGGTACATGGTGGTCTGTGGTCTGTGGCCGGTGGATGCGGGTGGGTCAAGCGTGCGTGCAAGGCTTCATGGTCCGCAGGTGAGGCGACGATATCGCGCACGCACCTGGCACGCCCACATGCCCGCATTTGCGCCTGACCGCTCGCTGAATTGGCGATCTTGTTTCATGCACGTTCCTTACCGGGGTTCGTGGAGCGGCGACTCCGATTCGTGCGCCTCTGGGCCGGTCGAATGGCTCCCTCCTTGAAGCTTGGGGCCATGGTCATCCAAGCCAGGCTTCCGCGGAGCCTCGGGTCAGCACGAACCAACGCGAGAAGCGAAATAAAACAGAATAAAAATGAGAACAACAAGAAGATGTGAATTTCCCAGAAAAGGACTTCGAATTCTACAGCGGACATTTTCAAACCGCTGGATTTATGGCATTTTCGGAACGCTGTCCGCAGACGGGCAGCCTGCGGCGCTGGACGCCGGTGGCCGGGCGCTGCTCGGCGCCGACGCGCCCGGGGCGCACCCCGTCGAGGTGACCGTCACGGACCCCTACGCGAGCGCCACCTTCGCCGGCACGCTGTTCGTGCGCGACCCGAACGACGTCGAGCCGCCGGTCGTCCGGCTGGACCCCGCGCTGGCCGACGCCCTGGTCACCGCGCCGACCGCGCTGCTCGCCAGCGTCGCGGACGCCGACCTCGCCTCGTGGCGGCTGGTCGTCCGCGCTTCCGGGACCGGCGCGCCCGCCACCGTGCTGGCGCAGGGCGGCGCGCCCTTCGGGTTCGGGCCGGTCGCCGAGCTCGACCCCACGCGGCTGATCAACGGCCTGCACACCGTCGTGCTGCAGGCG
>JAAENP010000461.1 GCA_024224155.1 bacterium | reverse complement strand
ATGAGGAGCCAATGTTGCAGCAGACGTCATTGCTGGCGTTGGCGGCCGGCAGCACCAGCTCCCGGAGGTCCTCGGCCGCGGCGAGCTCGGCCAGGGCCAGCGCACCGCGCACCGGACGGACGCTGCCGTCGAGGCCGAGCTCGCCGCAGAAGAGGCGCTGCTCGAAGGTGTCGGGGGGCAGCTCTCCCAGGGCGGCCAGCCATGCGATGGCGATGGCGAGATCGAGGTGGGAAGCCTGCTTCTCGAGGTCGGCCGGGGCGAGGTTGAGGGTCACGCGGCGTGGCGGCAGCTCGAAGTCGCTCGCCTCGATCGCGCACCGCACGCGTTCGCGGCACTCGCGCGTCGAGTAACGGGAAAGGCCGACGATGTCGACCCGTGGAACACCGAGGTGGACGTCGACCTCGACGCGGACACGGCGAGCGTCGATGCCCCACGGAGTGGCGGAGTTGGTTCTGGCGAGCATGCTGGTACCTCCTGGCGGGTTCGAGGATCTGAGAGATCCGAGGGATCTCTTACGCCTCGAGCCCCTACCCATCTCCGGGCCTGGGTCCGATACGCCGGGCAAGAAAAATGGGGCCGAAGCCCCTATTTCCTCGCGAGCCGCCGGCGCTGCTCGGGAGGCAGGTCGCCGAACCAGCCCTTGCCGTCCTTGCCCGAGTCCCAGACGTCAGCGATCTCGCGCCGATGCGGCAGGACCTCGTGACGCCCGCTGCGGAGCGCGCTGCGCACCCCCAATCGTTGCATTAGAAAATGGCTCAACTCCCACCATTCAAGCAGCTTGAAGTGCTTCGAGATGTCCAAGGATCTCCTTCCTGACGGCCTTATTAGCGCTGAGTGTGAGGGTGAGAGCACCTTGTGGTCTCGTCAACCGTCCAGCTCGCTGAAGGATCTTGCGACGGAATGTCGCAAGACGCTCGAAGCTCCAGAGGGGGGGACGCTTCTCGGTGGTCCGCCGCTGTGGAGGCTGCCGCTGCATCTGCAGCTCCCGGTTCAAGTTGTGGGCGAAGATCGCCGCCAGCAGATAGGCCTGGTTCCCCCACAGCGTCCGCACGGGGACGTAGTCCATCTGACCCTCCGATTTCAGCTCTGCAAAGACTCCTTCCTGGGCTCCCCGCCCGTTGTGGAACGCCACGACCTTGCGGGCCGTGAGCGTCTTGTTGGTGACCACCACCTTGAAGTCATAGCCGTAGGCATAGGGCTCGAACAGGTCGAGCTGAACAGGGCCTCGGCGCTGGATCTTCACCCGGCTTCGGATGGCCAGGAAGCGAAATCTCCGCGGCCAGGATTTTGGCTTCCAACGCAGCTCGAAGTACCTGTGATCGGCGTTGAGCGGCCACCAACGCCGTCGCGCTTCCAGGCGCCCTTTCAGCTCGGCGAAACTCCGGAAAGGCACGGAGATAGTGAACTCGACCCCGGCATCATGCAACAGCCGAACGATCTTGTAGCTGAAGAAGGCGCTGTCCATACGGACCTCGATGGTGACCCCCGGCAGGGCGGCGCGGATCCACTCCAGACACTCGAGGATGAACTGACCAGCACCCTTGCTGTCGT
>JAAENP010000460.1 GCA_024224155.1 bacterium | reverse complement strand
CGATCAACAACGACCCGACCGGCCATTGCGAGATCCACGCGCTGCGCGACGCGGGCCGCCGCCTCGGCACGTGGGATCTCTCGGGCTGCGAGCTTTATACGACCTGGGAGCCCTGCACCATGTGCGCCTCGGCGATCTGGTGGGCCAAGATCGACCGGGTCTATTACGGCAACACGCTCAGCTACGCCGCCGAGCTCGGCATGGACATCGACGACATGGTGCGCGAGGCCACCCTGCCCTCGGCCGAGCGCAAGCGGCCTTTCGAGAACCTGCTGCACGACGAGGCGCATGCGGTGGTCAAGCGGTGGTTCGAGGAGACCAAGCCCGCGGTGATTTGAGGCGGGGGGCTTTCTTCTTGGACGCTAGATGTCCGGTTTGAGCCGCCATTCGGACAAGTGAGCGACAGGCTCTGAATTGCCGCTATTAGCGACGAGCGGAAGATTGCTAGGGCACAAAGTTCGCTACATGTAGAGCGACTTTTTCGTTGCCCGACAGAAAACGCGTGCGGCCGGT
>JAAENP010000459.1 GCA_024224155.1 bacterium | reverse complement strand
CCTGTGCGCGAGCGCCGAAGCCAGGAAGATCTATCGCTGGGCCGAGCGAGCTCACAAGCATCTTCCGGACACTGTGGAGAATCGCCGCCGTCGCGTGGATACGAGCGTCAAGGTGTGCGTGGTATCCTGGTTGTCCGACCCGCCTGAAGAGCTCCTCGAGCGCGCGCAGGAAGCGGAGAGACTGGTTCAGGATCTGGTAGACGGCTACGGAGCAGCTGAAGATAGATTGCGTCTGGCGCAAATCCACTATTGGCTCGGCCGGATTCATTACATGCATGCTGCCTATCGAGAAGCCACCGACTATTTCGAGCAAGTGCTACCGGTCGCAAGGGAGCTCGATGATCAGGAGCTTCTCGCCCTGCCGTCACTGGCGGTCGGCCAGGCGACTGCCATGCGGGGTCAATACCCCGAAGCTGAAAAACTGATCCGTGAGGCGCTACCGCTGCTCGAGAAAACGGGCAGCTGGAGGGAGTGGGTCAACGCGTCGGCCATCCATGGCTTCTTGGTCGTAGCCATGGGCGATCCCTCAGCCGGTATCTCCGAAGCGGAGAGGGCCGTCGACAAAGCACAGGAGCTGAAATCACTCACCGAGAGTGCCGCATCCCGCAGCCCCCTGGCCGGCGCGTACCTTTTCGCTGACGAGTTGCCCAGTGCCCTCGAGTGCGCCGACAGGCTGGCTGAAATAGCCGAACAATCCAACGACCGGGTGCTTCTCTCTTACGCATACGGTTGGCGTGGCTGGGCTGAAAGTCGTATGAAAGACCACGATTCGGCGTCCGAGAGCATGGCTCGGTCACAGCAGATCGCGAAGGAGCTCGGTGGAAGACTTCACCTTCATGGTGACTGGTTTCTTGCCGCGAGGGCCGAAGTCGCTCTCGGAGCGGGGCGTCTCGAAGAAGTCATCGGACTGGCTGAGGGCACCACGGAGATCCCACTCATTCCTCTAGGGCTCATCCAACGATCTTGGGGCCAAGCCCTCGACGCGCTCGAGACGCCGCGGCCGGACGAGGCCGAAACGCATTTGATGCAAAGCGTGGCGACGCTGGAGGATGGAAGCCACCAGTTGGAAGCCGCCCGCTCCCGGGTTGCGTTGGCCAAGCACTACTACGATCGAAACAATATAACCGCCGCTCAAACAGAGCTGGAAAAGGCTCTCGAGCAATGGGAAGCAAGCGGTTTGACGCGCGAGGCGAAGCGCACGCGCGACTTCCTCGTGGGTCTGCAGTCCTGAGCGCCAAGGCCGGCGAGCCGCT
>JAAENP010000458.1 GCA_024224155.1 bacterium | reverse complement strand
CCCCTCCCAGCGGTCCGTCTCGTGGCAGGTTTCGCAGCTCGTCGGGAAGCCGGCCGCCACGTGGTTCGGATCCGCTGTCCCGTCGTACTCCGATTGGTGGCACGAGACGCAATCCCGCGGTGTCCCCTTGTACACGCCACTCTGGTGGCAAGAGTCGCAGTCCGCCTTGCGGTGAGCGCCCGTCAGCCGGAAGAGCTGATCGTGGTCGAACGCGGCGCCCTTCCAGCGGTCGGTCCCGTGGCAGGTCTTGCAGCTCGTCGGAAACCCGGCTGCCATATGGTTCGGGTCCGTCGTTCCGTCGTAGTCCGACTGGTGGCACGAGAAGCAGTCGCGCGGAGTTCCCGTGTAGACACCGCCCTGATGACACGACTCGCACGCCGCTGACCTGTGAGCTCCGGTCAGCTTGAAAACCAGATCGTGGTCGAACTCGGCCCCCTCCCAGTTCTTCTGTGTATGGCAACTCTGGCAGGTGGTTGAAAAGCCCACCGCGGCATGGTTCGGGTTGGTGGTTTGATCGTAGTCGGCCTGGTGACACGAAAAACAATCCCTTGGTGTGCCCGCGAAAACGCCGTTCTGGTGGCAGCCGCCACATGCGGCTTTCCTGTGGGCTCCGCTGAGTCGAAAAAAACTGTCGTGCTCAAACGACGCCCCGAGCCAGGTCGACTCGTCGTGGCAACTCGCGCAAGTCGGGGCGAACCCCGCGTTCTGATGATCGGGATCCTTAGTTTCCTCGAAGTCCGCCCGATGGCACGAGTAGCAGTCGGTCGACGTTCCGGCATACGGGCCACCCGTGTGGCAGGAGTCGCAGGTGGTCTCTTTGTGGGCTCCCTTCAGCTCAAAAAACTCATGGTGGTCGAAGTCCGCGGGGTCCCATGCCATCATCCCGTGGCACTGCTCGCAGGCTTGCGGGAATCCCGCCGACCGGTGATTCGGATTGGTGGCTTGCTCGAAGGCCTGCCGATGACAGGAGAAGCAGTCGCGGGGAGTTCCAGCAAAGCTCTTTCCCACGTGGCACGAAGCACATTCAACACGCTCATGAGCATCTACCAGCGGGAAGAAGAGTGCGTGGTCGAAATCAGCCCCACCTAGGAACGAAGACTCCTGCCATCGAGTAGGCGCATGGCACTCCTCGCAACGGGTCGGAAAGCGCTGCTGAACATGATCGGGACGAGCCGCGTTCTGGTAGTCGGACGCATGGCAAGCGAAACAATTCGTCGGCGTTGCGGCGAACTCGAACGGCGGTTCCTCCCGATGGCACGAGGCACAGTCGGGAATCGCATGGGCCCCGGTCAACGGAAACAGCGTGGCGCTATGAAGATCGAAGATCCGTCGTCGGTTGTTCCATCTGTCCGCCGAATGACACGACTCACAATTCGAACCAAGATCCCCGGCGTGCGGATCTTCGTGACAGTCCGCACAGGCTGTCGCTACGAAACTGAATTCGAGATTCTCGTGGCAACTCACGCACGACGCCTTCGCGTGACCAAAACGCAGCGGGAAACCGGTCGTTGCGTGATCGAAGAGAACCGGCTCGCGCAACTGATTCCACCCACCGACGGTGTGACACTCGCTGCACTCGGTGTCGAGCGAACCGTGTGGGCTCACGGTTGCTGCCTGGGCCGCAACGATCACCTGAGATCCACCGAGGCACAGCATCGCCGCGCATACGCCAATAACTATGCAGGCCCACCAGACGCTCCTATGCATACGGGTTGCGGAGGAGCGTAGGGGCGGCTCAACTCTCACGACTGTGAAGGATTTCACTCTTGCCCAACAAACTGTAAGTCCCACGGAGACCGCACAAGAGCACTCACCGGGCCTTTCACGGAAACGTCCTCGGCCGCACGGGCCCGTCGACGATCCTCTTGTGAGGTAGCTTCGGGAACCAGAGAACTCGATCGGGCATCGCTCTCTGCAAGCGATCTGCCAGCCAAACGAACCGGTGCCGGTGAGTCCCAGAGCCGGCGCGGATACAGCAGCTCAGCACAAGCTAACCTCCTGGCAGAGAGACTGGTAAGGCGAACGACGGACTCGTATCAAGCAACACGATCACTGTGCCGCGACAACTCAAGACCGGCTGTTTTTTCCTACCGGATCCGGAATTCCTTGCTGCACCGGTTCTGAAAGCCCGGAACGCCGCGGCCTTGGGCTTCAATCCGCCGGGAATTAGTCAGCCAGCCCAACCGTTACCTACACCAAGCGGCTCGACCGACCTTGAGAACCTTGACGGACCGAGCCGCGTATCTTAGATTCAGACCCCCGATGACGCCCTCCCAGAACACCTGCTGTTGTTGTTGCGCTTGTATGGCTCTGAGCCGTGCCGGTGGGGAGGTCCGTTATTAGCCGTTAGGCAGTACAGACCGCTAGATCTCAAAAAGACCCGCACCGGCACACCCGGCGCGGGTCTTTTTCTTTTTCTGAGAGGAATCGACCGACATGGAACCAGAAATCGCAAGAATCGAAGATTGGCAGGCCGAGGGGCAAGCCGAAGAGCTGAGCCAGGACGACACCCGGCGGCGCTACGAGGACATTCGGCAGCTGCTGCCCAGTGTCGAGAACCCGACGCCCCTGGTGCGAATCCGGCGGGTCCTGCCCGAAGACAGCGCGCCGCTCTACCTCAAGCTCGAGTGGCTCAACCCGTTCGGCTCGATCAAGGACCGGACGGCGGCGTTTCTCCTGCGCGGACTCGAGGAAGCCGGCCGGCTCGACGGCAAGGAACTGGTCGAACCGTCCTCGGGCAACACCGGGATCGCGCTCGCGGCGCTGGCCGCGCTCGACGACCGCAAGCTCACGATCACGATTCCGGATGGCGTGCCGGAAGAGAAAAAGACGCTGCTGAGGATGCTCGGCGCCGAGGTCTGGCCGACGCCGGATGATCTGTGCCCGGTCGATCACCCCAAGGACGGCGCGATCGCCCTGGCGCGCTCGCTGGCCGAGAGTGCCGGCGGCGAGCGTTACGTAATGCCCAACCAGTACGAGAACCCGGACAACGTCCGGGCCCACTACGAAACTACCGGCCCCGAGATCTGGCATCAGACCGAAGGCCGCGTGCGAGCTTTCGTCGCCGGCTTCGGGACCTGCGGCACCTTGACTGGGGTCGGCAGGTTCCTGAAAGAACAGAATCCCGAGATCCGGATCATCGCGGTAGAGCCCCAGAAGGGGCACCGCCTGCCGGGACTCAAGAACTTCAAAGAGGCCAAGCAGCCCGAGATCCTGGACTGGGACGTGATCGACCGGGTCATCCCGATCGACGACGAACCGGCCTACGAGATGACCAAGCGCCTGTTCCGGGAGGAAGGTCTGATCGTCGGGCCTTCGACCGGTGCGGTCGTCGAAGCCGCCACCCGGCTCGAGGGCGAGATCGACGGCTTGACCGTCGGGGTCTCTCCCGACAGCGGCCTCAAGTACCTGAGCTACTTCGGCGAGCTGCTGGGCGACGAAGGCACTCCCCAACTCTAGAAAGCAGTAGACACTGAAAGGAAACTCCCGATGGAACTGACAATCAAGGCCGAAACCGAATCCGAAATCGTCGCCTCCGAGACCCTGGACACCTCGGGCCTGCTCTGCCCGCTTCCGGTCTATAAGGCATCGGTGGCTCTCAAGAAGCTCTCGCCGGGCGAGGTGCTCGAGCTCATCTGCACCGACCCGGGGTCGCTCGCCGACATCCCCGCGCTCGCCAACCAAAGTGGCCACAAGCTTCTGCGCACCCTCGAAGGAGAAGGCAAGCAGACTTTTTGGCTCAGGAAGGCCGCGGCTCCAGAGAGAACCCCATGAGCGACGGCAACGGCAAGAATGGCCCGCGAGCTGGGGGGCAAGTTCCTCGCCTGCTCAACCACAATGGGCGTCATGGGCGTGGCCGAGGAAGATCTGATCGATGGCTGCGACATCGCCGGGGCGGCGGTCTTTCTCGACTTCGCCGGCGACGCCGACGTCCAGCTGTTTGTCTAAGGGCATCCGAAAGCCACCTTTTCGGGTGGAGCCAACTCGCCCCCCTTGCTTTAGGTTGTGGGTCTGACTTGACCTCGGGAAGGAGATCCATATGCCGAAGAAGTTGCTGATTGTGATGTGCCTGACGCTGTTCGCGCTGCCCCTGGCGGCGCAGAAGAGCCCGACCAGTATGGCCGAAGCCTACGACGCGCTGGCCGACTCGATTCTCGCTTTGAGGGCGGCTGAGGACGGTTTCGTCCGCGTGGTCCTGGATGACCACTATCGCGGCGCCAAGCGCTCGATGGCCCGCGGCGAGTTCGAGCGGGCCGCGGCCGAGATGGCGCTGTTCGCCACCGAAGGCGATAACGCGATCGCCGGCATTCGCAAGAAGCTGGTCGAGGGCGGCCATCACCACAATGCCGACGACGGCGAGGACGGCGAGTACGAAACCGGGTTCGTAGTGGTCACCCGGAAGGCGAAGAAGAAGATACTCGCAGTCTCGGCCGCGATGCGGCAGGCGGGCACCGACGAGGAGCGCCAGGCGGCCTGGAACGACTTCGACGCGATCGTGGAGAAGCTCCTGGCCAAGATGTGATCGCCCGGTCTCTGTTCCTTCCGATAACGGCGGTCGCGGCGTTGGTCGTGACCGCCGGATGGCCCGGGGTCGCCCCGGCTCAAGAAACTGAGACGACTCCGCGCCTGCGCTTCGCCGACGCGAGCGCCGAGGCCGGTCTCGAGCTACCGACCTGGTGCGGCGGTATCGAGAAGCCCCACTTGCTCGAATCGGGCGGCGGCGGGCTCGCGTTCTTCGACTACGACGGCGACGGCGACCTCGATCTCTACATCGGCAACGGTTGGCGCCTGGCTGGGGCCGAGCCCGCCGAGGTCGCCGAGCGTGGCAGGAACTTCCTTTACCGCAATCGCGGCGATGGAACTTTCGAGGACGTGACCGTGCGAGCCGGGGTTGGAGACGATGGCTGGAGCACGGGGATCGCGGTCGGAGACATCGACGGCGACGGCTGGGCCGATCTCTTCGTCAGCAACTTCGGCGTCGACGTCCTCTATCGCAATCGCGGCGACGGCAGCTTCGAGCGGGTCGACGACGGACCGGGCATCGACGGCTGGTCGGCGGCCGCCATTCTCTTCGACGCCGACGGTGACGACGATGCCGACCTCTTCGTCGGCGGTTACGTCGACAGCACACTCGACGAGGTCCTTCATGCGGTGCCCAACCTCAAGTGGGAAGGGATGCAGGTCATGCTCGGCCCCTTCGGCCTCGAGGGGCTGGCAAACCGGTACTTCGAGAACACCGGCGACAACGGTCCGAGCCGGTTCGTCGAGGCCACGGAGAAAGTGGGGCTGGAGGACGTCGGCCTGTTCTATACCTTCGCAATCGCCGCGCTGGATCTCGACGGTGATCTCGATCTCGACATCTACGCCGCGAACGACTCGAACCCCAACTACATCTACCGAAACGACGGCGACCGCTTCGAGGAGGTCGGACTCTGGAGCGGGGCCGCCCTCGACGCAAAGGGCAACGCCCAGGCCGGAATGGGACTCGCCACCGGCGACCTCGACAACGACGGCAACGCCGATCTGCTGGTCACCAACTTCGCCCAGGATCAGTCGACCTTCTACCACAACCTGGGCGACTTCCTGTTCGAGGACACCTCGGTCGATCTGGGTGTCGCGCAGCCCACCTACAGCTCTCTTTCGTGGGGACCGGAGCTGGTCGATCTCGACCACGACGGCGACCTCGACCTGTTCGTGGCCAACGGCCACATCTACCCGCAAGCGGACCGGGCGCCGCCGACGGCGAACACCAGCTTTCGCCAGACCAATCTGCTGCTCGAAAACACCGGTGGCGGTTTCGTCGATGCCAGTCCCAGGGCCGGACCCGGCCTCGCGATCCAAGAGTCCAGCCGCGGTGCCGCCGCTGGCGATGTCGACCACGACGGCGACGTCGATCTGGCGATCTGGAACACCGACGCACCGCCGTCACTGCTGCGTAACGAGTCGACCGGCGGCGGCGGCTGGCTGCTGGTGGATGCGCCGCGCGCGATCCGGGCGAAAGTCGAGACGGGCGGCAAGACGTTCTTTCGCCACCGCGTCATCGGCGGCTCCTACGTCTCGGTCGACGATCAGCGTCTCCACTTCGGCCTGGGTCCAGCCGAGGATGTCGTCCGCCTCGAGCTCACCTGGCCAAACGGCCGGCGGACGGTGATGTTGGGATTGCCGGTCGACGTGCGCCTGAGTGTCTATCCGGGACACAATACGTAATAGAAGCGAGGTCACGCTTTACGTCTCCTCGAGCGCCAAGGACACAACACGGTGCACCATTCGGCCGAGTACCCGAGCCAACTCCGGTTGCCGGTGATCAGGGACTAGCCCCGGCTCTCGTCCAGGCGACATCGAAGCCCCGCCACTCGCCGTCCTCCTCGGCCTCGACACGCGCCCGCAACGTTTCGTCTCCATCGAGCCAATAGGTGATGCGTTGGGGAAAGTCGTGGTCGGGATTGGCGAAGACGACGCGGGAGTCACCGAGCTCGACCGCCTCGAAAGGCGTCGGCGGGTAGCGCCCTCCGGGGCTCGCCAGAAACGCGAGCCCGCCGTCCCGCTCGACGATGCGAAGGAACTCGAAGGAAGGCTGCTTGCCTTCTCGTTCCGGACCGCGGCTGGCCGCCACCATCGTGCCGCCGCGCGGGGCCAGCCAGCACTCTTCGCCCGCGTCGCCCTGCCAGCAGCCGCTCAACCAGTCCAAGCGAGAAATGTCCCCAGCTGCCCTTCCGCTCCCTTCCGAGAGGCAATAAAGATACTCCCGGCCGCGCAGGAACAACTCGCTACCAGCTATGGCAGGTGAGGCATCGAAGCCGTCGTCGAGCTGATTTGCAGCCAGAATCTCGAACTCCTGGCCACGGGCGAGAACCAAGGTCTTACCGCTCTGGGCAACGATGTAGACGCGGTCGGCGGCCCCCACCGGCGAGGCGTAGATCCTGCCGTCACCTTCCAGGCCCTCGAGGCGTTCTGGCCCGAAGTGAACCTCACCGGTGCTCGCGTTCAAGTTCGTGAGAATGCTGTTGTTGCTCTTGAGGAAATAGTAGGTGTTGCCGTAGACGAGTCCCGAGGGAGTGTAGGAGGTGTCACGGTCGTATGACCAAACCACGTGTTCGGTGCCGTCGAGATCACCTCGGGCTCCAGCGACGCGGATCGCCATGAGCATGTTGCCCCTGAAGCCACTCATGACGTGAACGAGACCATTCGAATATGTGGGCGTTGGTATCGCGTTGAGCGTCATGCCGCCGACGTGCCAGACGATGTCGCCGGTCTCGAGATCGTAGGCGCGAATTCGGTTCGTGGCGTTGACGATGACCTGTGCGCGGCCCTCTACCTCGACCACCGCGGGTGTCGACCAGGAGGTCCGCTCGTCCCGCTCACTGCGCCACCGCGTCTCGCCCGAGTCCCGGTCGAGAGCGACGATGAAAGAGTCTCCCTCGTGGTCCCAGTTGACGATCACTGTCGAGCCGTGGATCGTCGGCGAGCTGCCCTCGCCGAAGGCGTTGCGGGTGCGCTGATCACCCAGATCCCGCTGCCACAGAGGTTCGCCGTCGAGGTCGTAAGCGTAGATGCCGTTCGAACCAAAGCTCGCGACCAACACCTCCCCGTCCGTCACCGCGGATGCCGAGGCCCAGCTTGCCGTCGCGTGAGTTCCCTCGTGGGGTACCGCGGTGCGGGCGGTCCTCTCCCAGACGACGGCACCGCTGCTCCTGTCCAGCGCCAGAACAACGAATCGCACTGGATTCTCGGTCTGGATCCCACTCGGGCGGAAACGCGTTCCGCCTCCCGGAATCCGAACTTGGGTTTCCTTGGGTGCTTCGGGCTCTAAGACCTCTTCTTCTTTCGCTTCCGGCTCGACCTCGACGGCGGTCAGCAAGTACACCCGATCCCCCCAGACGATCGGACTGGCGTGCCCGCGACCCGGTATCTTGACCTTCCACCGCACGTCCTCGGTCTCGCTCCAGGTCACGGGCGGATTGCCGTTCGGTGCCACGCCGGTTCCCAAGGGGCCTCGCCACTGGGGCCATTGTGCATCGTAGTTAAGAACTGGCGTCTCGGAAGCATGCACCGAGCCGGTAACAAGGATCAGACCCACGACGGTGAGGCGGGCAAGGCTGGCTGAGATCATCAGAGCTCCCTGGGCTTGATCGTTTCTTTCGAGACCAGCACGAAGGTTACTCGATTCGAGATCAGGTCAGCGCCGACACCACGTGACCGGGCGAGTCCGGCTGGCGTATTCTCGCTTCATGTCCATCGGAGGGACCGAAGGCGGCTTGCCTCTCCGGCGCTGGCGCTACAGCATCGTCGCTCGGAATCACGCGATCCCGTCGCTCGACGCGCTGGTGGTCGAGAATGACACCTGGCGGGCACTCGGAGCGGATCCCGAGTTTCGTCCCACCTGGGAACACCCGATCCGACTCATGAACGAGTTGCGCGCAGCCCGGCCTCTGGCTCCCGGCTCGATCTTTGTCGAGGAGGGCTCGCCAGTGCGGGTCCACACGGTCGTCTACGACGTCGACCAAGATCCGATCTGTCGACTTGAATGGATCTCGAGTGCGCTCTCGGAACTCCTCGACCTGGCGGCGCGACGCCGCTTCCGCGAGATCGGAGTCCCGCTCCTCGGGGTTCGCCACGGAAGGCTCCGCCCCGAGGACTCCTTCGCAGCGCTCGACGGTGCTCTCGCTGAAGCGTCCACGCCGTCGCTGGCTCGCGTCTGGCTGATGATCGATCCAACGGATCGGACCTTTCTTGAAGCCCACCCGCAGGGGTATTCCCCCGAGCCAGCCTGAACCGTAACCTCGAAGGGGATCCGCAGGATCGCCCAAGGCCGATTTCGGCAAGGAGGCGCTTGATGAAGCACGCCGACCTGGTCGCCGCCCTGAGGGTACCGTCCTTCTACGGCCCGCGTGTCAGCAGGGTCGACTTTCTCCAAACCCACATCTCGTCGGTCTTTCTGACCGGTGAGCGCGCTTACAAGCTCAAGAAGCCGGTCAACTTCGGCTTCCTCGATTTCTCCACCGTCGAGCTACGAGAGCACTTCTGTCGCGCCGAGCTCGACCTGAATCGGCGGCTGGCGCCCGAGGTTTACCTCGAAGTCGCGCCGATCGTCCTTCGCGACGACGGACCGGAGCTGGGAGACGCCTCCAGGACGGCGAGCGCCGGCACCGAGGTTGTGGACTGGCTCGTGGTCATGAGACAGCTGAACGTCAAGAGGCTGGGGACCGAGGTCATCGAGCGCGGCGAGATCTCCGAGGGTCACATCGATGCTCTGCTCGAGCTTCTGGTGTCCTTCTACCGAGACGCCCGCACCGGAGCCGGAGTCGATGCCTACGGCGCTCTGCGGGCGGTCAGATACAACACCGACGAGAACTTCGCCCAGACGGCGGATCACGTCGGCAAACTGGTCTCGCGCGAGCGCTACGAGCACATTCGCGAATGGACCGACCGTTTCTACTCGGAGCACGCGGAGCTCTTCGCCCGACGCGTCAACGCGGGGCGCATCCGCGAGAGCCACGGCGACCTGCACCTCGGCAATATCTTCTTCGAGAATCCGCCGGTCATCTTCGACTGCATCGAGTTCAACGAGCGCTTCCGCTGTGGTGACGTCGCCGCCGACTTGGCCTTCCTGGCCATGGACCTCGACTTTCGCGGTCGAGCGGACCTATCCAGCCGCTTCGTCGACGGCTTCGTTTCCGCGTCCGGCGACACCGGGATTCTCGAGCTGATCGACTTCTACAAGTGCTACCGAGCCTACGTGCGCGCCAAGGTCCATTGCTTCACCTCGGCGGATCCCGGGCTCGACGATATGGGTCGGCGCGCGCAGCGCAACCTCGCGCGCCGCCACTTCGGACTGGCCTACCGATACGCGCAAGGCCGGTTGAAGCCACCCCTGGTGGTCGTCTACGGGCTCATGGGCACCGGTAAGACTCTTATCGCGCGACACCTGCGAGAGCACTACGGATGGCACGTCCTCTCCACCGATGCCGTTCGCAAGCAGATCTCGGGCGTCGGAGAGAACACGCGCGTCTACGTGCCCTACAACGCCGGGCTCTATTCACCCGAGATGAACCGGCGCACCTACGAAGAGGTATGCGACCGGGCCGAGAACCTGCTTCATGCGGGGTTCCCGGTCGCCGTCGACGGCGCCTTCAAAACCCAGGGCGGTCGGCTCCCGGTCTTCGAGCTGGCCCAGCGGGCGGGCGCCCGGCTGTTGTTTCTGGAGGCCGCCTGCGCGCCGGACGAACAACAGCGGCGTCTCGAGGACCGTCAGCTCCACGACACCCGCTCGGACGGACGCGTCGAGATCATGGCGCGCCAGCGCCGGGAATGGGAGCCACCGAACCCCGAGCACCGCGAGCTCTTCGCACGGGTCTTCACCGACGGCCCGATCGAGGCCACCCATCGCCGAACGGCCGAGCTCCTCAGGGAGCGAGGACTTCTGCCGAGGGCCTTTCTACCCGCGCATCCGCCTCCCGGCGGGCCGGCGAGGGGCGAGCCCCAGCTCGTCGAGACGGCCTAGCTTCCCCGGCGGCAGACCGGACTTCGTGCGATACTGTCCGCCGCCATGTTGACCAAGTTGGACATCGTAGAAAACTGGCTGCCCCGCTACACGGGTACGGCGGTCGACGACTTCGGCAAATACATCCTGCTGACAAACTTCGGGAACTACGTCGAGAAGTTCGCAGATCTCTACGGTGCCGAGATCCACGGTGGCGACCGGCCGATGCCGAACGCCACCGCCGACGGAATTTCGATCGTCAACTTCGGCATGGGTAGCGCCAACGCCGCCACGGTGCTCGATCTTCTGTCGGCGGTCAATCCCAAGGCTTGCCTGTTCCTCGGCAAATGCGGCGGGCTGAAGAAGAAGAACCAGATCGGCGACCTGATCCTGCCGATCGCCGCGGTTCGCGGCGAGGGCACTTCGAACGACTACATGCCCTCGGAGGTGCCGGCGCTGCCGGCCTTTGCGCTCCAGAAGGCCATCTCGACCACGATCCGGGATCACGATCTCGACTACTGGACCGGCTCGGTCTATTCGACCAATCGCAGGGTCTGGGAGCACGACAAGAACTTCAAGAAGTACCTGCGCGAGGTCCGGGCGATGGCCATCGACATGGAGACCGCGACCGTCTTCACCGTGGCTTTCGCTAACAAGATACCTGCCGGTGCGCTATTGCTGGTCTCGGATCAACCGATGATCCCGGAGGGTGTCAAGACCGAAGCCAGCGACCGCCAGGTGACCGAGTCTTTCGTCGATCGCCACCTGCGCATCGGAATCGACTCGCTGTCTCAGCTCATCAACGAAGGGCTGACGGTGAAGCACCTCCGGTTCTAGAGGAGAGACGTAGATTGCGGTCGGTCTGCGCGCAGCGGCGCGCAGGCGAGGGCCCGGACTTGGCAGTCTGGGAAGCCCGAGCCGGCCCCTGGAGAATCGCCTGCCGAGCCGCCGTCAACGCGCTGGCCAACCTGCCACAGCGCTCTTGCCCCAAGCCGCCTCGTACGGATTCTCCGGCCAATCGCCGAAGGCATGTTCTAAAATGGCGGTATGTCGACCCGAGGCAGAAAACAGCACAGCAAGGTCGTCTGGCCGGGGTTCTCGAACAACCCCGCACCGCGGCACACCAAGAAGATCGGCCGCAACGACCCTTGCCCGTGCGGCAGCGGCTCGAAGTACAAGGACTGCCACCAGCGTGACGGCGAAGCGTTCCTGGCCAAGCTGGCGCGCAAGGAGGACAAGGAGCATCGCAAGGAGGCGCGCAAGCGGCTCAAGGAGCAAGGCGTCCCCTGGTACCGGCGCCTGTTCCTGCAGCGGTAGTCTGAAAACCCGACCCGGTCAACTCGGCGGAACGCTCGCGTCCGGTGCAGGTGGGGGACCGGCCGGTCTTCACCAGCGGTATGATGAGCTCATGAAATCCATACTCAACAAATCCAGAAGGCCACTCAAGATTCATCTGTCGCGCGGCCGGGTCTTGCACCTGGGGCCGGGCAGAGAGGGCCAGATAGCGACCCAGGATGCCGACCGCAAATCGTTCAAGAAACTGGTCGAGGCGGGCGACGTGGAGATCGTCGGCGAAGGGTCCGGGCCGGTGACGTCGGGTGGCGACGTCGCGTCCGGGCATCCGGACGCCCGTGGCCACCATCCGAGCACATCGGTCAAGAAGCGCGGGGACCGATAACGCCAACAACCTGTTGGGCTTCTCACGCCGGGTCGACCAGCTCTCGAAGATGCACTCTCGAGCCGACAGCCCGTACAGCCGGCTCAACTATCGCCGCCTGATTGCCTGGCCTGAGCGGATCCGGCGCGAGTGGCCGTTTCTCGAAAACGAGATCGGCCGCTCGCCGGAGAGAAGCGTCATCGACCTGGGCAGCGGCACCGGCGAGCACGCGCGGCATCTCGCCTCCGAGGGCGTACGCTCTTTGGGCGTGGATCGCAACGAGGCGCAGATCAGCAAGGCTCGCGAGTTCGAGAACGAATTCAAGGACGGGCCGACCTTCATCGAGGGCAATCTGACCGAGGTTGGCCGTCTCACGGACGAACGCTTCGGGCTCGCCATGTGCCTCGGCAACGTCCTCCCACATCTCGACGACGACGCTCTCGCGGAGACCCTGCACCAGACGGCGAGTGTGCTCTTGCCACACGGTCGGCTCCTGATCCAGCTGCTCAACTACGAGCGAATCGTCTCGCGCGGTATCCGGCACCTACCCGTGAACTTCCGTGAAGATCCCGAGGGGCCGGGCGAGATCGTGTTCCTGCGGCTGCTCCGAGCCGATGGCGACGACCGCTATGTCTGGTTCTATCCGACGACGTTTACCCTCGAACCAGGTAGCGATCGGCCGGTCGAGGTCGAAGCCGCCAAGGAGGTTCGGCTGAGAGCCTGGAAGAGAGCCGAGCTGGAGCGGATCCTGCCCGAGAACGGATTCGAGATCGCAGCGCGCTACGGGGACATGACGGGAGGCGCCTACGACGCGGAGGAATCGGCCGATCTGGTCCTGGCGGCGGTCAGGGCTGGAGGGTAGCGCGAAGATCGGGCTCGATGGCACGTAGCGTGCTGACGAATCCGGGGAAGCGGGTCAGACGTCGGCACACCCTCCGTTTCCGTTAACAAGGAGATCGCGAGATGAGACAACTCAAGACAACGATGGCGGCAGGCCTCCTGGCGGCCGGCCTGGCAGCCGGTCTGCCGGCGGCCGCGAGCGCTTCCGGCCCCCTTTACGTAACCGGAGCGATCCTCAACGCATCTACCGATATCGACGTGCAAGCCGATTTCGAACGCCTGATCGACGACGACGACGAAGGCTGGAGCTTTGGGATCGGATTCCACATCAGCGAGCATCTGGCGATCGAAGGCACGTACCACGACCTCGGCACCGCCGAGGAGTTGAGTATCTGTTCGGATCCCGAAGTCCTGTGCACCGCCCTGGTCGCACCCGCAGAGGTCGACTCCACGGCCATCGCCATCTCGGTACTCCCCCACTGGCCGCTGACCGAGCATTTTTCGCTCTACGGTCGCCTCGGCATCGCTACCTGGGAAAGCGACGTCACCGAGGCCTTCGCCGGCACCTCGCTGGCGAAGCTCGACGACGAGGAGTACATCCTGGGAGTGGGCGTTCGCTTCGAGGTTCTGGGACCTTTCGGGGCCTTTGCGGAGGTCTCGCGCATCGCCGACACTTTCGAAACCGTCTCGCTGGGCGCGACGCTCGGCTATTGAGTCCATGACCACCCGGCGCGTACTCCTGGTCCTCGTTGTCGCAGCGGCGTTTGTCTATCTGCGCGGTCCTTCGGCGCGGCGCGTCGTCAGCAACACCGTTATCGCCGCCGAGGCGGGAGCCATCCAGTACAAAGCCGTTCGCTATGAAGCCGACTGGGGGCCGCAGGTCACGCACTCGGGAGACGTCCGGCTGATCGATCGAGCCAAGTACAAGCCCGCGCCCTTCTTCACCCATCACGTGGTGTTGACCACCGGCGAATACAGCGACCCGGGCGTCGTCAAGCTCGGCGATTCCGGTGGCGGCAACTTCTACTGGACCGCCAAGAAACAGCCGGAGGGAACGATCCTGGCGCTGCACCTCGTGCCCAGGGACCAAACCGTTTTGCGAGCCTTGAAACGGATCGACGAAGGCGACTCGATCGCCTTCGCGGGCCGGGAAGAGCTCGACGGCCACGTCAAGGGCTCCAACGGCAGTTACCTGCGACTTCAGCACGACAACCACAAGTACCTGCTACTCGAAGAAGTAAGGGAGATCGGCAACTGAGCCGAACGTCGATTTGCGTCGCTATTGCTCGGCTCTGAGCGTATTGCTCTCGATCGCGGGAGCGGGCGCCGCCCAGGCGCAGGGTCTCGGGGCGACGCTCGCCCAGAGCCGCAATCTGCTCCGCGCCGACCGGTTGCTCGAATCGGGTGAACTGGCCAGCGGCGAGCTCGAAGTGAACGCGGAACTGGCTCTCGACGATGGCGCGTCGGAAGCGGAACTGGCAGTCAGCCTGTTCACGGGCGAGGCACCGGCGGCAGGAACGCGGTGGGCGATCACTTTGCTGGTGCCGGCGGTGGACCGGGAACCACTGGTTCTTCACAGCCTGGTCGAATGGAGCTCGGACGCCGTCGCCACTGGCAATACCTCCGGCTGGGCGTATCTCATCCGAGCCTCTGTTCCGGAGGATCTTCAGGACGCGGCGGTGGCGGTCGAGAACCTGACATCCGGCGGCTGGGGCGCAGCGGCGGTCGATTTGACCGACGAGCTCAACGAAGTCGAGGTCGGCCTGGCCGTCTTGAGCGCATCGGCCTCCGCTACTCCCGGGGCGAGCCGGCCGGGGACGACACCGCCAGGCGTGGTGCGGTTGCCCAGAACCACCCCCTACGAGACCGGCAAGCCAGTTGCGGAGCCGCCGGCAACCGCCGACGAACCCGAGGCCGGGCCGGAGATCATCAAGCTGATCGCCCCCACTCAGCGGCCGGCGGTCGGCAGAGTCCGCTTTCGCACCGTTGCGACCATGGGAGGCATTCGCTCCGCCGTCTTCTATCTGGACGGCGAGCGCGTTGCCGAGGACGAGCGCCCGCCGTTTTCGGCCACGCTCGACCTGGGGCCGACTCCGCGAGCCCGGCTGGTCCGGGTCGAGGCGTTCGGTTTCCAAGACCTCAAGCTGGGTGAAGACGAGATCACGGTCAACCTCGACCAGCAGCCTTTCGCGGTTCGAATTGGCGATCTGGAGAGCGTCGGCGACGGCAAGACACGGGTCACGGCAAGCGTCTCGGTGCCACCGGCCGAGAGGTTGAACCGGGTCGAGTTCTACAAGAACCAGGAGCTCGTCGCGACGTTGTCTGCGGCGCCGTTCGAGGTGCTGCTGGCGGAAAGCCAGGACCCCTCGGATTTCCTGCGCGTCGTCGCCTACCTGGAAAGCGGTGACAGCGTCGAAGACGCGAGGCTCTTCTCCGAGCAGGCAGTGAGCGAGAGAATCGAGGTCAACCTGGTCGAGGTGTACGCCGTCGTCTCCGACGCCAAGGGCAATCCGGTCCAGAATCTGGATCGCGATCGATTCCGTCTCACCCAGGGACGACGTGAAATCCCGATCGAGCGCTTCGCACTGGCCGACGAGGTACCCCTGGTCTTGGGTTTGATCATCGACAGCTCGGAGAGCATGGACTTCTTGATGGAAGACACCAAGCGAGCGGCGGCGCGCTTCCTGTCGCAAACCGTCCTCGACGACGACCGCGCCTTCCTGGTCGACTTCGACACTCAGCCTCGACTGGCGCAGGGACTGAGCGGTAACCTCGGGATCCTGGTGCCGGCTCTCGGCCGTCTGCGCGTCGGTGGCAACACGGCGCTCTACGACGCCGTCGTCTATTCGCTGGCGCAATTCGAACGCGAGCCGGGCCGGCGAGCTCTGGTTCTCCTGACCGACGGCCGCGACTACGGTAGCAAGTTCGGCCCCAAGCGAGCTCTTGAAGAAGCCCGCCGCCTTGGGGTTCCGGTATATGTCATCGCGATCAGCGATCTGGCCAACCGGCTCCCCGGCGCCTGGATGCAGAAGAAGCCCAAGAAGACCTTCCCGGTCGACGCGTTCCTGGAGGGTTTCAGCACAGACAGCGGCGGGCGCGTTTTCTCGATCGCCGACATGAACGAGCTCGGAGCCGTCTACGAAGTCATCAACGCGGAGTTGCGCAGCCAGTATCTGCTCGCGTTCTCGACCCCGGAGCGGCTGACCCAGAAGGAGCTGGAAGCCCTCGACGTGTCGGTGACCGGTCGCGGTCTGTCGACCAGGATCGTGGTGCTCGAGCGCTAGAGCGGCCTTCTCGGCCGACTCTCGGTGGTCGTGCCACGAGGCCCGAACCCCCGAGATATAGTTTGAAGATCGGGCTGCGCCGCCAGCCGAGAATCGAGGAGACCGCCGAATGCCCGAACTGAGCCAAATGAGCGACTGGATCTGGTTCATCGTCGTCGCACTATGGTTGCTGACGCGCATCTTGCCGCGTCTCTTCCGGAAGGGTTCACAGACCTCTCCCCCGCAGCCGGCGCGCCAGGGTGGCTCACTGCGCCAGCCCGGCGCTGGAGGCCGCCCCCAACGAGTTGCGCCAGCCAGGCTCCCGGATCACCGAACGAACTCCGAAGTGTCGAAGCGTATCCGGTCTCCGAAGCCTATAGAGCCACACTAGTGGGCCGTAACAGAGGAATCGCTACTGGATGGGCGAGTCATCGGCTTCGGGGTCAAGGCGCGGCGACGCAGGCATAGCCGCAGCTATGTCGAGGAGCCGCAACGCCGAGACCGGAGCTGAGGGCCGCTCAGGCAGTAGCGATTCCTCTGTTACGGCCCACTAGCCCCCGGACGAGCGCTGGTCGCTCGTCCGGCCGGCGCCACCCGCGGGAGGCGTAGTATGATGCCGCGTCCTACCCGCTCGAGAGCGCCGACACCCGGCGCATCGGGCAACTCAACCGACAATGAATCAGCAGTCCTTCTCCCTGCGTAGGCTCTTCGTGAAGTCGAGCCCGGTGGCGGGCATCACGCTCGGCCTCTTCAGCATCTCGAGCGTCTTGGCAATGGGGGCCTGCTCGAAATCGCGCTTTCCCGAGCGTCCAAATATCCTCTTGATCACGGTCGACACGCTGCGCGCCGACCATCTCTCGAGCTACGGCTACCCTCGGGCCACATCGCCGGTCATCGACGCACTGGCGGCCGAAGGCGTGCTCTTCGAGAACGCGTCCGTTCAGTGGCCGAAAACCGGCCCTTCCTTCGCATCCATCTTCACCGCCACGTACCCGAAGGACAATGGCATCGTGCGGAAAGTCGGCATTCCGCTGCCGCAGGGCTTCCGCATGCTTCCCGAGGTTCTCAAGGACCAGGGCTACGAGACTCACGCCGTGGTCTCCAACGGCGCCGTGGGCAGCGAGTTCGGCTTCGGTCAGGGGTTCGACACCTACTTGGAAAGTTGGAAGACGCCACCACCCACACCGGAAGCCGACAACACCGCGGCCGCGACGGTCAACGCCCTGGCCAACGCGATCATCGAGGGGTTGAACGGCGAAAAGCCCTACTTCCTCTGGGTTCACTATCTCGACCCCCACGCGCCCTATACTCCCCCCGGCGAGTGGAGCGATCGGTTCCAAGATGACGAGTGGTACTCCGATGAGCCCAAGATCGCGATCCGACGCGATCGCCCGCGGATGCAAATGACCGGCATCGGCTCGTCTCAGGTCCTCGACGACCGCGACGACCTCGGCTTCTACATCGCCCGCTACGACGCCGAGATCGCGTACGCCGACCATCACATCGGCCGGCTTCTCGAAACGCTGGAGGCCAAAGGGCTACTCGACAACACCCTGACCGCGTTCACCTCCGACCACGGCGAGTCGCTCGGCGAGCACCACTACTACTTCGACCACGGACGCTTCGGGTTCCAGACCTGCGTTCGAGTTCCCTTCATCATCCACTTCCCCGGCATCGTCCCACCCGGCGTGGACAGAGAGCCCGTGGAGTTGATCAACTTGACGCCGACCCTTCTCGAGGCAGCGGGCGTGGATCTCGACGATGGCTCCTGGATGCAGGGACACTCGCTCGAGCCGCGCCTGTGGCAGGAAGCGCCGGCGCCGTCCGCTCCGATGATTGCGTTCACCGAGGCCGGCTACGGCGAGAATCGGAAGTGGCTCAAGGTCGTGCGCGACCGGCGATTCAAGCTGACCAACGCCACCGTTTCGAGCGACCAGCGCTGGATCGGTGGCGAGGGCGTGCCCTGGATTCTCTACGATCTCGACAACGACCCCGAGGAGCTCGAGAACGTGGCCGAGCGCTTCCCGCGCGAGCTCCAGCGCCTGCGCCGCCAGCTTCGAGACTGGTGGAATGCTCCTGCCTTTGAAGTCGAGATCGACGAAGACGACGGCGGTGAGGCGCGTGAGATGGACGAGACAACGCGCGAACAGCTCAAGGCCCTGGGCTACCTGCAGTAGCCTCTAACGTGCCAGGCTGTTCAAGAACTCCGCCCAAGCCGCCCAGTACGCCTCTCCGCCAAGGACCCAGGTGTCGTTGTGCGAGCCGCCCGCCACGGTGTGCAGCGCCTTTCGGGAAGCGCTCGTCGCCGCCTCGAGAAGCCGCGGCGCCATCGCGTAGGGAACGACCTCGTCTCGGCTGCCGTGGAGCAGCAGCACCGACGCGCGAACGCGGCCGATCTTCGCCAGCGAGTCGAAGCGATAGGCCACAAGATATCGAGCCAGCGGGATGCCGCTCGACGACGCCATGTCACGAAGACTGGTGAAAGTGGATTCTGCGATCAAACCGTCGACCGGATGCCGGATCGCCGCCTCGATGGCAACGGCTCCACCCAGCGAACGGCCGAACAGCACCAGTTTCCGGGCTCCGGCTCGCCGTCTGGCCTCGAGCAGGCCGGCTTCGCCGACCGCATAGAGCGACCGCTCCGACGGATGTCCGCCCGACTCCCCGTAGCCGGGGTACTCGACCTGCAAGACGCTGACACCGAACCTGGAAACGAGCTCCGCCACGTTCTCGAGCCGGTCGGCAATGGTGCCGGCGTTGCCGTGGAACATCACGACGACCGCGCCCGGTTCCTCTCCGGCGACCCACCAGCTCTGAGCGCGATCGCCCTCGGCGTCCAGCCAGATCTCCTCGAAGGGCAATCCGAGGGCCGCGGGAGTCCGCCACTGGCCGCGCTCGGGATAGAAAAGAGCGCTATCGGTGAAACGGCGGAGAAACATCGGCGTCAAGAACCAGATCGACGCCAACAATAGCGCCAAGCCGAATGTCCGACGAATCGTCATGAGCCGCCCCGAGGCCCCTCGGGACTCTGAGACTACCCTGCTCAGGACCTTCGGAGGGCGCCGCCTCGAGGTGACGCTCGCGTTCAGAGACGGGGACGTTCAGTCCCCGGGCTCGAATCGTGGCGGCGTCTAAGTCAAGGGCTCGGGCTGGTTGGCCGATCGGGCGCGCCTGCGCAGCTCGTAGCGCCACCAGAAAGACCAGGCCACCTGCCGGAAATAGGCGCGAAGACCGCCGATCTGCGAAAGCGGCCGGCGATCTCGAAATAGCTCTAGCAAGGTGTTTCTCCCTTAACACTCGATACGCTGAATGTACGAACCGGTTCCGCCGACGGCTTCATGTTTTGTTAGAGTCTCCCGGCCCGCGGTTCCTTCGAACTCACCCCTCGCTGCAAGAACCGTCCCAGCGTCCCAGCCAGTCCATTGGACTCGCGAATGACCGCCGAACGGGTTTTCAGGTAGAATTCGTACATTAGCCCGAGACCCACCACAGTCTTCGTTTCAGTCACAAGTCGAGTTAGGAGAACCGCAAGAATGTCGAAGAAAATCTACGTTGGAAACCTGCCCTTCACCGCTACCGAGGACGAGATGCGCGAGAAGTTCGAGGAATTCGGTCCGGTCATGTCCATCAACCTGATCACCGACCGTGAAACCGGCCGGCCGCGGGGCTTCGGCTTTGTCGAAATGGAAGACAGTGAGCAGGCCGACGCGGCGATCGCCGCTCTCGACCAGACCGAGATGGGCGGTCGCAAGCTCAACGTCAACGAGGCCCGCCCCCGCCGCTGAATCCGTTTCGCCGCAAGACATCACCGATTGAAGGCGGCTCGGCACATCTTGCTCGAGCCGCCCTTTTTCTGTCGGCGAAACCTCGTCCTGCGCCCAACGTAGCTGTACCCAGACCATGATTCAGATGTCTCAGGAGGACACTTGATGCGGAGATCCCCATTCCGGGGCCAACTGCCCACAGCCACCCTTGCCGCGGTCCTGGCCGTGGCTCTCGCCACCACCGCGGCGGCCAACGACTGGCCGCAGTTTCGAGGTTTGAACCGGGACGGGACCTCGGCCGAAACCGGTCTTCTACACGACTGGCCCGAGGCTGGACCCACCGAGCTCTGGCGAATTCCAATCGGCGAAGGCTATTCGGCGTCTTCGATCGTCGACGACCGTCTCTACACCATGTACGCGGGCGAGGAAGACGGCAAGCCGGTCGAGTACGCAGTCGTCTTCGATGCCGGCACCGGAAACGAGATCTGGAAGACCCTGGTTGGCGACAAGCTCGACACCGAGTTCGGCAACGGTCCCCGCTCGACCCCGACCGTGGTTGACGACACCGTATACGTGCTCGGCTCCCGCGGCGACCTGGCGGCCCTCGATGCCGCCGAGGGAACGATCAACTGGCGACTGGATCTCACGGAGACCTTCGGCGGCTCCATGCCGAACTGGGGGTTCGCCACTTCCATACTGGTCGACCAAGGCAAGGTCATCGTCGAGGGCGGCGGGCCCGAAGGCAAGTCCTATTCTGGACTCGATGCCTCGACCGGTGAGGTCTTGTGGTCCACCGGAGAGGCCCGCGGCGCCGGCTACAACTCGCCTCTGGCGGTGGACATGAACGGCGAGCGACGGTACGTCTATATCGCCGGCGGCCAGCTTCGCTGCATCGACGAGGACGGCAAAGAGATCTGGCAGCACGAGTGGCCCCGGGGCGAAACTCATGCGATGCCCGTGCTGGTCAGCGACAACCGGATCTACGCCTCCGGCGCCCAGGGAGTCGGGGCGCAGCTGGTCGAGGTCCGTGAGGGCGACGACGGCGCCAGCGTCGCCGAAGTCTGGAAAGCGCCACATCTGCGTAATCACTTCTCCAGTGCGGTGGCCCACGAGGGCACCATCTACGGCTTCGACAACGCCACGCTCAAGGCGGTATCGGCCGACACCGGTGAGCTGGCCTGGGCCAAGAGGGGCTTGGGCAAGGGCTCACTGATCCTGGCCGACGGGCATCTCTTCGTGCTCTCGGATCGTGGGCGCCTGCTGCAGATCAAAGCGACCCCCGAGGCCTACACCGAGGAGGGCAGCGTGCAGGCCCTGAGCGGCAAGACCTGGACCGCGCCCTCGCTCGCCAACGGCATCCTCTATCTGAGGTCACACTCCGAATTGGTGGCCTACGACCTGCGGCACGGAGGTTCGTCATGAAACGACACCACGCGACCGGCGCGCTGCTGCTCACCCTGACGCTTGCGGCCGTGCCAGCGGGCGCCGAGCATCACGAGGCGGCCGGCGATGTCAACGAGATCGTGGCCAGACACATCGAAGCCAAGGGCGGCCGAGACGCCTGGAACGCGATCGACTCCTTCAAGCTGACCGGCGAGTTCACGGCGTTCAGCAAGGTCCATCCGTTCACCGTGCACAAGACCCGCGACCGCAGGTACCACATCGACCACGTGTGGGGTGACCAGTCGGTCGTCATCGGCTTCGACGGCGAGACCCCTTGGTGGGACCACCGTTTCTTCGGCAAGGGTGCCCGCAAGATCGACGGCGCCGACCGCGCGGTCTTGGAAAGGGATCTCGATTTCGCCACGCCGTTCTTTGATCTGGAGGCCTCCGGCCACACCGCCACCCTGCTCGGGAAGCAGGATCTCGAAGGCCAGGAGGTGATCGCGATCGAGCTCCAGCGCGCCGACGAATCCAAGGAGACCTGGTATCTGGATCCGTCCAGCTACCTCGAGGTGGCCCGCGACTCTCCCGGCTCCGACTTTGGTCAGCCGATGACCCAGCGGACCTTTTTCGACAGCTTTCAAGAGGTGGCGGGAGTGATGATCCCCCACTACACAGAGACCCAGTGGTACACCCGCCATCGGGTGATCGACGCACAGGCCATCGAGGTGAACGTCGACATAGACGATGAACTCTTCCTCATGCCGGCGCCGTTCGGGATGGAGAAACTGCAGAACCTTGCCGGGTCTTGGACCATCGCGGTCGAATCCCGACAGAATCCAGCCGCACCGTTTACCGAGCGCGAAGGCGATTCGGTCATCGAGGCTCACTTTCGTGGCGGCCTGTTCGAAGAGACCTGGACCAATCCGAACGGCACTCAAGTCATGAGAACGCTCTCCTACGACCAGTTCCGCGAGCGCTACCTGGTCACGCTGATCGATTCGAGCACTAACGCCATGGACATCCTGGCTGGCGGTTGGAACGAGGAGGGCGCCTTGGTTCTGGACGACCTGGTGACCGAAACGCCGAGCCTGTTGTTCGGATTGACGATCTACGAGCGCATGCGCCTCTACGATCTGGAACGAGACTCCTTCAAGATCGAGCGAGAGAGCTCGATCGACGGCGGTGAGACCTGGGCGGTGATGCAGAAGCTCGCCTACACGCGTAAGACCGACTCGGCCGATTCGGCAGAAGGTGCGCCATGACCCGACTCGCCCGCGGCGGATTCCTGATCCTCACCGTTCTCGCGACCCTGGTCGTAGCCTGTTCGGGCGCCAGCGCCGACCAGGAAGCCCGAACCGAAACCGCCACCGGCGTCACCCACGACGGAACGCTCGCCCGGGCGATCTTCGCCGGCGGCTGTTTCTGGTGCATGGAGCCACCTTTCGACAAGCTCGCCGGGGTTGTCTCGACAACGTCCGGCTATACCGGTGGACCGGAGAAGGACCCGACTTACAAGGACGTCTCGTACGGTCGAACCGGGCACGCCGAAGCGGTCGAGATAGCTTACGATCCGGAGACGATCAGCTATCAGGAGCTGCTCGAGGTGTTCTGGCGCAACATCGACCCACTGACTCGAGCCGCGCAGTTCTGTGACCGGGGAGCTCAGTACCGCACCGGGATCTTCTACCTCGACGAAGAGCAAAAGCGCCTCGCCGAGGAGTCGAAGCGCAAGATCGAAGAGTCGGGGATCTTGAAGGGCCCGATCGTCACCGAGCTCACCGCCGCCGGCGAGTTCTATCCGGCCGAGGAGTACCATCAGGACTTCTACAAGAAGAACCCGACGCACTACAAGCGCTATCGCACCGGCTGCGGTCGGGACCGGGTGCTAGAGAGGATCTGGGGGCCGCCGCCTAGTTAATCGGACCCAGGGACTCGTCGTCCGGAGGCGCCGTCTCTCGGAGCCTCCGCAGCCGCTCGGCTTCCCAGGCTTCCTCCAGATCCCACTGTTCCTTCAACAGGCGATCTCGCCGCCGCCGGCGTCGGATGGCGAGAAGCGCCAGAAGGACAATTGCCATCCACAGGGCGGTCGAGCTGGTCAGGAACGGCAGCCATCGGTACCAGAAGGTAAACCTGCGCCAGAAAGAGTCTTCGGCCTCCCCCAGGCTGCTCCCTGTCGCCGCTTCGAAGGCGACCGGGAACTCCTCGCCTGCAGCCACGGCACGCAGCAACTCAGCCGGGAACTCGCCGCCGTAGCGATTGACCAGATCGCGCACGAACGCTCCCGCAAGCGCGTAGGCCCGCGCCACCTGCCGCGGATCGCCGAAGCGACGGTCGAGAGCGGCCAGATCATGGCGCCCCTGCCGCAGCACGGCCAGAGCGACGCGACTTCGGTCCCCGAGACCCCAAGCCTCCTCCGCCAGCATCGACAGCCCCTCATGGAACCAGCGTGGCAGGGAACGGCCTCCAGCTGCGCGCGAGATCAGCACGTGAGCCACCTCGTGCCCGAGCAGCTCTTCAAGGGACCCGTACGGGTACACCGGGACTCGAGACGGAAACAGCACTACGATCGAAGAATCCGCGCGCGCGTAGCCCGCTACCCAGCGGGGCGCTCCGAGGTCGAGCGCCGCGCTTTCCGGCGCCAGGACCACTCGAATCGCGATCGGCGGCTCGCTGCTCGGCCCGGGCAGCCCGAGCAGATGGCCGAATCTGGCCAGCCGCCTCGAGTCCCAGGTCGCGAGTCGATCGGCGAAGCCCTGCAACTCCGGCGGCGCATCGATCTCCACAGACACGAGATCCGCGGACGGATTCCCCTCCACCGACGCCACCCGACCCGGCGCCACCAGATAGAGCGCCACTAGCGCGACAACCAGCGCGATCTTCCTTGGATCCGACATCGTCATCCGGCCGAGAATAACGGCCTTCCACTCCTGGAAGCACCAACCGCGAGCTGGGATAGCCTAGCGAGGTGAAGCTGCCCACAAGTGCCAACTTCTTCAAACAGATTCCTGAGGCGACGGAGAGCGAACGGATCGAGACGCTGTTCGAGTCTCTCGGCTTTCGCGTCGAGAGGATCGTTTCCCTGGGCCAGGCCTCGGCCGACGGGTTTTGGTACGACCAGCCCGAGGACGAGTGGGTCATGGTGCTCGAGGGTCGCGCCAGGCTGGAGATCGCCGAGCCCTCGAAGATCGTCGAGCTGGCGGCCGGTGACTGGCTGAGCCTGCCGGCCAACTGCCGGCATCGCGTGACCTGGACCGACCCCGAGCGGCCAACGGTGTGGCTGGCCGTCCACGGCAACCGCTAGCGTCGCTCCGGTCGGGGGACGGGCTCAGTCCTGATCGGAAGAGACATCCGCAAGACGACCGCTCAACTCCCTCGCCTGGGCTAGCCATTCCTCGCGCAGAATCCGCTCAGCATTGGTGCTGATGGCGTGCGCCAGATCCTGGATGCCCGGCCAATCGAGCTCCGCGATCTGCCGGTAGCTGATCACGCCCAGGTCCCTGAGCTTCTCGGCACTCGCAGGACCGATCCCTTTGATGCGTTCGAGATCGTCGGCCTCGAACGGCAGTGGCTCGAGCTCGTCGGTGTCCTGCGGTATCGGCTCGACGGCTTCCCGAGCTCTGGCGCGCACGACCCGATTCCTGCCCGCGTTCTTGGCCTCGTAGAGCGCCCGGTCGGCGGCTTCGATCAGGTCGGTCGTGTTGTCGGCGTGCTCCGGAATGCAGGCGACGCCGCCGCTGATCGTGACCCGCCCCAGCGGCTGCTTTTCGCCGAACGGGAACTCGTAATGCTCGATCGCCATCCGGACCTTTTCCGCGACCAGGTGCGCATCGTCCAAGCCCCGCCAGGGCAGGATCACCAGGAACTCTTCCCCTCCGTAGCGCCCGAACGTGTCATCGGCTCGAATCGATTCGGTCACCAGCCTGGCCATCACCTGCAGGCAGTCGTCTCCCGGCAGATGGCCGTTGGTGTCGTTGTAGTTCTTGAAGTTGTCGATATCGAATAGAAAGACCGAAAGCGGCCGGCCGTGCTCCGCGGTCTTTTCGGAAAGGGTCTCGAGCGCCTGCGACAGGCCCCGTTTGTTGAGCACTCCCGTCAAGGCGTCGATGTCGGCCTGCGAGCGCACCCGGTTGAGCGCTGAGGCGTTCTTGTACGCGAGAGCGGCGGATTGCGCGAACAGGGACAGCAATTGACGCGAGTGCATCCGCGGCTTCCTGGCCTTCATCAACGCGAGGACGCCCAGATTCTCGTTGTCGATCGAGACCGGCACGGCGAGATCGGGAACAAACCCGGCCAACTCGCCCCCCTCGCCGCCCTGGCCGCGGTCCGCGTCGAGCGTGGCGCCGGCAATCGCCACCATGCTCAGCTCCCCAACTCCGAGCCGTAGCACCGTACCCCGGCGCACCTTGGTGCCGAGACTTGACGCAACGATCAACTGGCGCTCGCGGTCGCTATCGGAGACCGCCGGTCGCCGCCTCATCAAGACAACGGCCTCTTCCGGATCGAAAAGCCAGGCCATGAACTTGAGCAGCATGCCCGGAATCTCTCGCAAGGCATCGGCAGTGTGGAGATCGCGCATGAAAGCCAGGTAGTCGCTCATCAACTGGCCTAGGCTGTGATGCTGCCTTTCGAGGTCGGCCGCCTTCGTTTCCAGTCGCTCGAGCTCCCGGAGCCTGAGATTCTGAGCCCGGATTCGGCTGCGCGCCTGCACCAGCAGCACCACGGCGACGAGCGCGACCAGGCCCACGGCGGGCAAGAGCATGGGAGAGGATGTCATTGGGAATGTTGGCTCCGGCAGCGCGACCTTACTAAGCAGTTGCTACGTCGAAGATAGTACCGCTTCCATCGTGACGGCGACACCGCCCGGATCGAGGCGCGGGCTCGACGACGGATTCGGTCTCGGGCAATCGGGTAGCATCTGCTGTTCGCCATGCAGGATTTCGAGATCACGGTATCCGAATCCCCGCGACCCGAACTGGTCGCGCGACTGCAAGCCGGGTTGACCGAACACGCGCGATCGTTCGTGGATGCACCCGGCTTCCAGAGCTTGTCGGTTTTCGCCGCGGACGCCGAAGGCGATCTCGCTGGCGGGACGGCCGGCAAAGTGAACTGGAACTGGCTCTCCGTGAACCTCCTCTGGGTAGCGGCGGCGCACCGCAGGCGCGGGCTTGGCTCGCTTCTGCTCGAGCGAATCGAAGCGGAGGCTCGACGACGAGGCTGCCGCCACTCTCATCTCGATACCTTCACCTACCAAGCACGAGCCTTCTACGAGAGCAATGGCTACGCCGTCTTTGCCGCTCTCGATGACTATCCCACCGGACACTCGCGGCTGTTTCTGCGCAAGGATCTGTAGCCGGGCATTCCTCTTGGGCCCGGCAGCGCCTCACCGCGCCTGGAGCAGCACGAGGTCCTGTTCGTTGACCGCCAGGCCGGAGCCATTGGACCACAGACCCGGGACGATTCGAGCGAGCTCGAGGCCGGCAGCCGCGGCGTACCCCGCGATGGTCTCTCGACTGTAAGCGATCACCGTGTCCGGGTACTCTCGGTCCTTCACGGCTACGCCCTCGTTGCCTTCGAAAAGATGGTCGAACTGGTAGTCGGCGGCGATCGTGCTCCCGGGCCCCTGGTAGAAGTCGAGCACGAAGAAACTGAACAGCGCTTTGCCACCGGGCTTGAGCACTCTCGCTGTCTGGCGAAGATAGTTCGTGACCTCGTCCGGCAGCAAGTGAGTGAAGACCGAGGCCGCGTAGACACAATCGAACGTGCTGCCGTCGTGTGGAAACGCGAACTCGCTGGCCGGGATGCTTCCGCCCGGGTTGTAGTGACGATTGTAGATGTCAACGTGGGAATACCTGAAGTTGGGCGCGATCGCAGTGATTCGTCGGACCGCCTCGTCGATCTGCTCCCTGTCGACATCGAAGCCGAAGTACCTCCCGGGACTGCGCAGATACTGCAGGAGCCCGCGAGAGGTCCGACCGTGGCTGCAGCCGATCTCGAGTATCGAGGAGTGTCTTTCGACGTCGCACAACAGTGGCAGGTACGCCAGGTACTCCCAGATCCATCTGTAGTAGTGGCTGATGGGCTCATTCGGGTCCTGCCACAGAGACCTCTCCGGAGTCAGTCGGTCTTCCTCCTCGCTGAGCCATGCCTTCGGCTTCGTCACGACCTCTTTATACTCGACCGAGCGGCTGGAAGGAACCGCTCCGAGAGAAAAACCTCGCGTTCGTGTCATAGAGTCTGAATCGGCCATGTCATCTTCAGTCGGCTCGATCGTCAAGCGCACCGGCAAGGTCGTCGCCTTCGACCGCGACAAGATCGCGATCGCCGTTTACAAGGCCGGCGCCAGTGTCGGACACCACGACCGCGATCTCGCCGACGCCGTGACCCAGAAAGTCGTTGAAGCGGTCGGCGCCACCTACTCGAGCGACCTGCCACCCACGGTCGAGAACATCCAGGACATCGTCGAGCGCGCTCTGATCAAGAGCGCGCACCCCAAGGCCGCCCTGATCGCCAGGGCCTACAACACCTATCGCTATGAGCGGGCACAGATTCGTGCGCTGACCGAGTCGGCAAAGATCGACAACATTCCGTACAAGATGATGTGGCACGCGCTTGACTGGAACGTCGAGCACGACTGCCACACGGTCGACAAGCTCAACCGGATCGTTCGCTCCGGCAAGCTACCGGACCTGATCGGCGCCGCCGAGCGCTCGTACGATGCGATGATCGAAGGCGCCGCCAAGGCAGTCCTCGAGCGCAAAGACGAGCTTCGCTTCGTCATCGTCGCCGGTCCGAGCTCGTCCGGCAAGACCACCACCACCATGAAGCTCCTCGAACACCTGGAGTCGCATGACGTCCATGTGATCCCGATGTCGCTCGACAACTACTTCTTCGATCTCGAGCTTCATCCCAAGGACGAGTTCGGCGACTACGACTTCGAGACCCCTGAGGCTCTGGATCTCAGACTGATCAATCGGCACCTCGCCGAGGTCGACGCCGGCAGACCCGTCGAGATGCCGACCTACGATTTCAAGACCGGCAAACGCACCGGTGAAACCACCCGCTTCGAGCCCGAGCCCGGAAGCCTGGTCCTGCTCGACAACCTCCACGGCCTCTACGGCGGCCTCACCGAAAGCGTCAAGGCGGAGCACAAGTTCAAGATCTACATCGAGACCGTCAGCCAGCTCAAGAACGTGAGCGGACAGTACATCCGCTGGACCGACATTCGCCTCCTTCGGCGCATGCTTCGCGACAGCCAATTCCGTGCCTATCCGCCGGAGAAGACGATTCTGCACTGGCACTACGTTCGCCGCAGCGAGCTCAAGCACATCATCCCCAACCAGGGGTCGGCAGACTTCAAGGTCAACAGCGCCCTGCCCTATGAGCTGCCCTTCCTGAAGCATCGGCTCTTCGAGTATCTTCCGGGTTTCCTGGAGAAATGGCGCGGCAATCAGAAGCGTCTCGACGGCTACATTCGCGCCCGCCGGATCCAAGACCTTCTCGAGTCCATCGAAGATGTTGCCGATGACTCGATGGTGCCGCCGACCTCTCTGCTGCGCGAGTTTCTCGGCGGCAGCGCCTACGAGGTCCACTAGCGAAGTCCACCAGCGAGGGCCATCGGGCGAGGTCTCCCGGCGCCGAGCCGAGCGGAGCTAGAATCGACCGGCCTTGAACGACTCCAGGTTTATCGAGATCCGCGAGCTCTCCAAGTCCTACCGGGAAGGCGAGCAGGTCCATGTGGTCCTCGATCGGGCCGAGATCTCGATCGCCGAAGGTGAGCTCGTGGTACTTCTGGGCAGGAGCGGCTCGGGCAAGACCACCCTGCTCAATCTGCTATCCGGTATCGACCTGCCCGACGCGGGCGAGGTCACGGTCGACGGCATCGCCCTGCACGAGCTCACTGAGCGCGAGCGAACGCTTTTTCGCAGACGACGAATCGGCTTCGTTTTCCAGTTTTTCAACCTCCTGCCGACCTTGACGGTCGAAGAGAACCTGCTGCTGCCGCTGGAGCTGTCGGGACGGCTCGACGATCGCGCCCGCCGACGGGCGCTCGACCTACTGGATCGGGTCGGGCTGGCCGGCCGGGAGCGGAGCTTCCCGGAACGACTCTCGGGCGGAGAGCAGCAGCGCGTCGCCATAGCCAGGGCGCTCGTTCACCGACCCGATCTGCTCCTGGCCGACGAGCCGACCGGCAACCTGGACGCCGATACCGGTCTCGAAATTCTCGAGCTTCTGGACACCATGACCCGCCAGGAGGGTCGAACGCTGGTCATGGCGACTCACAGCCGCGAGGTGGCCCGAGTTGCCGACCGGGTGTTTCGGATCGACCATGGCCGACCCGTCGAGATCGCTCCGGCGAAAGCGCCCCTTCCGGCACCCCCCCCGGCTTCCGGATGAAACCTCTGCTGATCAAGGCCGCCCTCGGGCACTTCAAGAAGCACCCGTTCCAGGCCGGCCTGGCGGTGATCGGCGTGGCCCTCGGAGTCGCCGTGTTCGTGGGTATCGAGGGCGCCAACGGGTCCGCCCTGCGCGCATTCGAGCTTTCCACCGTGGCTATCACCGGTCGCACCACTCACCAGATCATCGGCGAATCGGCGGGAGTCCCGGAGTCCTTCTACCGGAAGCTGCGGCTTGACCTGGGAGTCCGCTGGTCCGCTCCCGTGATCGAGGGCTTCGTTTCCCTCGTAGCCGACGACGACTCTCGCCCTCGATTTCGCCTGCTCGGAGTCGACTCGTTCGCCGAGGCCGCGTTTCGTGGCCAGCTCGAGGCCCGCCCGGGCACGGTTGTCGACCTGGCCGCCTTCATGACTCGACCCGGCGTTGTCCTCTCGGCTCCGGTCGCCAGCGTGAGATCGATCGGGATCGGCGACGAGCTCGGCCTGCTGATCGCCGGCCGGCTCGAGAGAGTCGAAGTCGTCGGTCTCTTCGAGCCTGCTAGCGACTTCGACCGGCAGGCCGCCGCGGACCTGCTGATCTGCGATATCTCGACGGCGCAAACGCTGCTGCGACTCGGTGACCGGCTCTCTCGCATCGACCTGATCGCCCCCAGGACCCGGGACGGGGCGTCGGCAACGGACCCGCTCGCCCCGATTCGAGCCGCGCTGCCGGCGGGAACCAAGATCGTTCGGCCCGAGCAGCGCTCGGCCGCCGCCGAGCAGATGACCCGGGCCTTCCGCTTGAACCTGCGGGCGCTCAGTCTCCTGGCCCTCCTCTGCGGCGCCTTCCTCATCTACAACACCATGACCTTCGCGGTCGTTCAACGCCGCCCGGCTCTGGGAACGCTGCGCGCGCTGGGCGCGACCTCGCGCGAGCTCTTCGCCATCGTGCTCTCCGAGGCCGCGGTCGTCGGTGGGATCGGGGCGCTCCTGGGTTGTGCAGTCGGGAGCGCACTTGCGCGCCTCCTGGTGGCGCGAGTCACTCAGACCGTCAACGATCTCTACTTCGCCGTCAACGTCAGGGAGGTCGCGGTACCCTCCGGTGTGCTCGTCGCCGGCTCCGTCCTGGGAATCGGCGCCGCACTCGTCGCGGCGATGGGGCCGGCCGCCGAGGCACTCAGGACCGTGCCACGCTCGGCCTTGGCTCGGGCCGAGCTCGAAGGCCGGACGCGTCGAGCCATCCCGGCAGTGACGGTCCTCGGTGCTCTGGTCGTAATCGCCGGAGCGACCTGCCTATCGCTTCCACTGACCGGGCTGATCTCCAGCTTCGCCGGCCTCTTCATGGTTCTGGTCGGCATGGCCTGCCTCACGCCCGCCACGACCCTGGTTCTGATGCGGCTTCTGACTCCGGGCGCCGGGCGGGTCTTCGGCAACCTCGGCAGGCTGTCGGCAAGGGGCGTCGTCGCCACCCTCAGCCGAACCGGGGTCGCCATCGCCGCGCTCATGATGACGGTCGCGGTGACGGTGGGCGTAGATGTGATGATCCGGAGCTTCCGTGGCACGGTCGACCGATGGCTCGCCTACTCGCTGCCCGCGGATCTCTACCTGACGTCGCAGGGCGCGCTCACCGACCGCTACACGGCCTCGCCGGCGGCGCTGTCCGCGGCCGACATCACCAAGCTGCGAGCGCTCGAAGGGGTCGCGCGAGTGACCACGGTACGCACGGCCCGGGTCGGTTCGAGCGTCGGTCCGGTGCGACTTCTGGCGCACGACCTGGGCCGGTTCGGCCAAAGCGCGTTCCGGCTCAAGGCCGGTGACGACGGAGAGGCCTGGGACGCCTACTACCGCGGCGACGCGGTCCTGATCTCGGAGCCGTTCTGGTTTCGGCACGGCCTCGAGCTCGGCGCCACTCTGAGCCTGGAGACGCCGGCGGGTCGGCGCGGCTTTCCCGTCGCCGGCATCTTCTACGACTACGCCACCGAAGAAGGCTCCGTGTTGCTCGCGCAGCCGAGCTATCGCGAGCTTTGGGGCGATTTCGGGATCACCGCGGCTGCCCTGTATCTGGGCACCGCGGATCTAGCGTCGGTCGAAACGGCGGCGCTTCGAACGCTCGGCGAGGACCGGGAGCTCGTGATCCGCTCCAACAGACTTTTGCGTGACGAGTCGCTCAGAGTCTTCGATCGCACCTTCGTCGTGACCGGGGTGCTGCGTCTGCTGGCGGTGCTGGTGGCGTTCGTCGGTGTTCTGGCCGCGTTGACCGCGCTCCAGCTCGAGCGTGGGCGCGAGCTGGGCGTCCTCCGAGCGCTCGGCCTGACGCCCAGGGAAGTGTGGACCCTGGTCACGACCCAGACCGCAATGATCGGTGCGGTCGCCGGGGTGTTGGCGATACCGGTCGGACTCACGATGGCCGCCATCATGATCCACGTGATCAATCGCAGGTCGTTTGGGTGGTCGCTGGAGATGACGGTGTCTCCCGAGCCCCTGCTGGCGGCGGTCGTCCTGTCGGTGGGCGCGGCGCTCCTCGCCGGCCTGTACCCCGCCTACCGGATGTCCAGAACCTCGCCGGCCGAGGCCCTACGCGGCGAATGAGATCGAAACCACGAGAGCTTTCGGCGCTCGTAGTCGCGGCAGGGCTCGCCTGCGCGCCGCCCACTGGCAAGACGCCGAACCGAGAGCAAATGACGCCGTCCGCCCCCGGCCGGCTCTCGGTCGCCGCCTCGCTGGGCGCCGGCGACACCACCGAGGTCGAGGGCTTCGCAAGAGCGCTCGAGCCGCGTACGCTTCTCTTTCCTGAGGACCACGGCCCCCACCCTGAGTACAGAACCGAGTGGTGGTATTGGATCGGCAACCTCGAGGCCGAAGACGGTCGCCGCTTCGGCTACCAGCTGACGTTCTTTCGCAGCGCCCTGGCACCACCGGCCCCGGACGACGAGAGCTCGGAGAGCTCGGCTACCTCGGACTGGGCGACCCGGCAGCTCTATATGGCTCACCTGGCGGTCGCAGACGTCGATGGCGACAGCTTCATGTCCTTCGAGCGTTTCAGTCGCGGCGCCTTGGATCTGGCCGGCGCACGGTCAGATCCCTTCCGGGTCTGGCTCGAAGACTGGTCGGTCGAGGCGAGCGAATCAGGCGAGGCCTGGATCGTGCGGGCGGCGGGCGGTCCGGTCGAGCTGCGGCTCACTCTCGACCCCGGCAAGCCGAGAGTGCTGCACGGCGATCGAGGCCTGAGCCGTAAGGGCACGGCCCCCGGGGCGGCCTCCTACTACTACTCGCGAACGCGCATGCCCACGCGCGGCAGCATCCTCCTGGGAGACGTCGCGCTCGAGGTCGAAGGGGCCAGCTGGTTCGATCGCGAGTGGAGCACGTCTCTGCTCGCCCAGGACGAGGTCGGATGGGATTGGCTCGGAGCGCAGCTCGAAGACGGTCGCGAGTTGATGTTCTTCCGGCTCCGCCGCCGCGATGGATCCAGCGCGCGCGCTGACGGCACGATGGTAGCGCTCGACGGCAACAGTCGGACTCTCGATACGCGGGGCTTCGCGCTCATACCGCGCGGAGACTGGACCAGCCCGGAGACCGGCGTCACCTATCCTGCCGCCTTCCGGCTCGAGCTGCCCGACGAGGGCCTTTCGCTCGACATCGAGCCGTTGCTGGCCGATCAGGAGTTGCGCCTGTCCTTCGTCTACTGGGAGGGCGCGGTTGCCATCTCGGGCACGGTCGCCGGCCAAGGCTATCTCGAGATGACCGGCTATGGGGACCGAGCCTCGCCGCGTTGAGCCGCGGCCACGCCGCCCTCGGGGGCACATGGGAACAGGACCTGCGCCGGAACGCGCCGCGCCAGCTCGGCATTCACGAACTCCGCCAATTCGCGCTCCAGCCCCGACCGATAGCTCACCACTCCGCCGACCGTCTCCAGCGCCCCGGCGAAGAGCCTCTCGTCGGGCATCAGCTTCGCCATCCGGCGGAAAAAGTCCGCTGGCAGTCTGAACGGACCGAAGCTGACCGAGTGCAGACTGGCAACCGGGACGACGCTGAAGACCCGATCGACGAGCCTCCGATACTCCTCCTCGAACCGCTCGCTCCAGAGCAGCGGATCGAAACGCACGCCCAGCCGCCAACCCCGTTCCGCCAGCTTGCGCATCGCGGCCAGCCTGTTCTCGATCGACGGCACGCCGGCTTCGAGCTTCCGGTGTGCCGCCTCGGGAGTGAAGCTGAACGCCACGACACAGTTCGCGATCGCCTCCGTTTCCAGCAGCGATCGAGTCTGCGTGCTCTTGGTCCGCAACTCGAGCCAAGCTTGAGGGCGGGCGGCGAAGAACGGCAGGAACCCCGAGGCAAAACCGGTCAAGCCCTCGAGGGCCAAGCTGTCGCAATCGTAGCCCGAGAAGAACCAGACGGCGTCGGATTCGGTTTCCGCCAGACGACTGTCGATCGCCGCAAAGAAGTCCTCATAGTTGACGAACAGAACGTAGTTCGCCGATCGATACATCCCTTGCAGGAAGCAGTAGCGGCAATCGTAGACACAGTTGAGCATGTGCGAAAAATAGAAGTTGTGCTCGCCCCCGACGCCGTATCCGGGTGGCGCGGGCAGCACGAGTCCGCGATGCTTGCGCGCCAGGATCAGGGCCGGCCGGAGTTTCTGCAAACGGAAATTCTGGGCCCTGCGATTGAAAACCTCGGTATAGCGCGCACACTCGACTCGCTCGGTTTTTGGCAGCCGGTCCAAGATCGCCAGTGATCGCGAATGCGCAGCGACTTCGCTCTCGAGATAGACCCGAGCCATCGAACGCGGGCCGCCCATGCCTAGAAGGCGACGCCTCCCCGCGTTACGCGCCTCTCGAGCGCCAGCAAGAGGCCGCGTGCGTCTCCCGCGCCGGAGAAGTCGTCGGCCGAGAAACCGGTCCCGTCATCGAGAACCGTCAGACGGCGCAGAAGCTCGAAGAGCTTGCGAGTCTGGCTGACCGTGAAATGCCTGCCGCTCATCCAGGGCTCCGGGTCCACCGGCACTTCCGCGAGCCCGTCGGCGACCGTGCGGGTCTTCGTGACCAGCTCCGAGACCGCCTCGGCGTGCTCCCCGACAAGCCTCGCCACATCCGCCGGTTTGAGTCCCCCGGCGGGTGCGCTCGGATTGTCAGAGACGATCTTCAAAACCTGTACCAATTCCACCAGAGCAAAGCGGGACGCGACGGCGAAGAAGGCCGACGCTTCCATGTCGTAGAGAGCATGTCGCGCGAATCGATTCTCGGGTTGATCCACGGTCACCACTTCAGCCGTCGGAACGCCGGGATCGAAAACCAGGCTCGGATACCAGGAGCGCCCGGTCGAATCGTCGGAGATCTTGTGAGCGAGCCACGCCGACCCGATCTCGGCGCTCGGGTGCCCAGCTATCCCGACGTTGATCCAGGGGCGGTTGCGCGGCGCGCCGGCTCGTGCGAAGACGAAAGACGTCGCAGCGGCGCTCGCGACGCGCCCCACACCCGAGACCACCAAAGTGATCTCCTCGCCGTAATAGATCCGATAGGGCGACGGAGCGTCCGAGCCCTTGAGGCCGAAATGCCTCACCAGCGGGCGCGCCTCGGACTGGAGCGCGGTAACGATGAAGGTCATGCGGCTTGAAACCTCGCGGCCAGCCGCTCGAGCCGCGCGACCTCCTCGGAGCGCCCCCTCTTGACCACACCCGACTTGTAGATCGAGATCTTCTCGAGCAGAGTCGCCACGGCAGCGGCACGGTCGGGGGCTGTCAACGGCGATCCGTCGAGCAGCTTGGCCAGCGCTCGAATACGATACCTGTCCAGGGCCTCGACCCTCCGAGACAGCTGGTCGGCGTGCCCGCCATGCTTAATCATCAGGGGCCGGTCGACGAAGAGCACCGGGTTCCTAGCCGTATACCGGAGCCAGAACTCGTAGTCTTCGCACGCCGGCAGACTCTCGTCGAAGAACCCGCACTCGTCGAAAACGGAGCGGTGCAAAAGCGTCGCCGACGGCGAGATCGCGCAGAGCGGCAGGCACTGCCGGAAGATCCAGCCGCCGGCCTTCCGGTGCCGCAGGCGTGGATTCACGCGAATCCCGTTGCGCATCCAGATCTCGTCGCAGTGGCAGAGTCTTTGAGCGGGGTCGGCCTCTAGCGCCGCGATCTGGGCTTCGAGCTTGCCCGGCAGCCACTCGTCGTCGGAGTCGAGAAGGGCGATCCACTCATGGCCGGCCGCCCGGACGCCGCGATTCCGCGCCGCGCTCACGCCCCGGTTCGGCTGGCTCAAAACCGTAAATCCCGGGAATCGCTCGGCGACCATCTCGCTCGTGCCGTCCTCGGAGCCGTCGTCGACAATCAGCACCTCCCGCGCGGCATACGACTGCTGTAGGACCGAGTTCAGAGCACGTTCCAGAGGCCCGACGCGGTTGTGGGTCGGGATCACGACCGAGATCGATGCCTTCATCGGCGGCTAGCGTATCCCAGCCGAGGCGGCGCGAGCGCCGCTGGAAATCCTGGTTCCGCTACAATCTGCCGTCAATGGCAGACAACCGTCGCATTGCTGTACGAGTCAAGAAGGCGCTCGACGTCGTCTACTCGAGCTCGTCGCCGCCGATCGAGGCCCGGCTGGAAGACCTGAGCGAAACCGGGATGTTCATCGAAACCTCTCACCCCCTGGAGGTCGGTGCCGAGCTCGAGTTCTGGATCGCTCTGCCGAGTGACGAGGCCGAAGCGCCGGTTACAGGCAAGGGCGAGGTCATCTGGACCGATCAGGCGGTCGGTGTGGGCGTGCACTTCACCCAGATCAGCGACGCGGACCGAGAGCGAATCAAGTGGTTCGTCGCCGAGGTCTTCTTCGGCTGATCGAGCAGTCTTACTCGGCGCCCATGAACGGATAGCCGAAGTCCTTGGGCGGAGAGAAAGTCTCTTTGATCGGAGCCTGATCAACCGGCGCTGCGGCGCCGTTCGACGGCAAGGCTCCATGGGACGGCGCGAGCACGAGGTCTGCAAGGGTCCGACTCGCGCCTGCGCGCCGCTCGCGCAAACCAGCCTTAGACTGCGACAAGCTTGCCGGCGCTCGCGTCGAGCCCCCTGAGCGCCTTGCCGTCGAGCCGGCTGGTCCTCGCGCCGGCGAGCGAGCGCGGTCTTCCGAAAGGGATGGCACCTCCAGGGCAACGGGGGCAGAACCTCGATCAGCAACTCGACGCCGATTCGCTCCGCGGTTCCTGGCACCTCAGAACAGGGGATTACTAGTCGCTGCGTGCTTTGGAAAAGGCGGCTCCGCCTCGGAGAAGCTCTCCAGCTCGCCTAAAGGACAGGACGATCGAGGCCGGTCACCTAACTCCACGAGTGCTGACTGCTGAAACTCTCAATGAACTGAAGTGTCTCGAGTTCTTCTCAGAAATGGGTCGCACCTGGCGGACATAGGCGCGAGGACCGGCCGGATCGGTAGCGACCCTCCCAGGGGGCTCGTCGCGAGCGCCGGCAAGATCCGTCGTAGGCCCCCGTCGACTTGCGCGAGCGACGCGCAGGCGCGAGCCCGACTTATGCAGCCCTCTTGCTCGCGCCGTCCCCTGGAGGGTCGCCACCGAACGGCCCCGCAGCGCCGGTCTTTCCGCGTCCCGCTCAAGAGACGGGTGGCACTTCCAACGCCGGGCGCCCATGAACGGATAGCCGAAGTCCTTGGGCGGAAAGAAAGTCTCTTTGATCGGAGCCTGATCAACCGGCGCAGCGCCGCGCGCCGACCCTAGTCCGCGCCCATGAACGGGTAGCCGAAGTCGGTCGGCGGCGAGAAGGTCTCTTTGATCGAGCGCTGGGAGGTCCAACGCAGCAAGTTCGCCGCCGACCCCGCCTTGTCGTTGGTTCCGGAGGCCCGAGCTCCGCCAAAAGGCTGCTGGCCGACGACGGCTCCGGTGGGCTTGTCATTGATGTAGAAGTTACCGGCGCTGTGTCTGAGCGCGTTCGACATCGCCTCGATCACCTTGCGATCCTGCGCGAAGATGGCTCCGGTGAGCCCATAGGGGCTCGTCTGGTCGCAGATCTCGAGAGTCTCCTCCAGCTCGTGGTCCGGGTAGACATGAATCGACAGGACCGGTCCGAAGATCTCCTCGCACATCAGGCGCGAGCCCGCGTCTCTCGACATGACGACCGTGGGCTCGACGAAGAATCCCTCTGACTTGTCGCCGGAGCCGCCCAGGAGCACCTCCAGATCCGGGGCCGTACGAGTGTGGTCCAGGTACTCCATGATGTTGTCGTATGAGCTCTCGTCGATCACCGCGCACATGAAGTTCGAGAAATCGAGTGGTGAGCCGGTCTTGATTCTGCCGACCTCGGTCTCGAGGCGATCCCTCAGCTCACTCCACATCGACAGTGGAATGTAGGCGCGCGAAGCCGCCGAGCACTTCTGCCCCTGATACTCGAAAGCGCCGCGGACCAGCGCGGTGACCACGGCCTGAACGTCAGCCGACTCGTGAACGAACACGAAGTCCTTGCCGCCGGTCTCGCCCACGATGCGCGGATAGGTCTTGTAGTCGGCAAGGCGCTCGCTGATGGTGCGCCACATCCCTTGAAAAACCGCTGTGGAGCCGGTGAAGTGCAGGCCGGAGAAGTGCGAGCTCGCCAAGGCCGGATCCCCGACCTGGCTGCCGCTGCCCGGCAGGAAGTTGATCACGCCCGCCGGCATGCCCGCCGCTTCGAGCACCCTCATCACGTAGTAACCGGAGAGAACCGAGGTCGAAGCGGGCTTCCACAGGACGGTGTTGCCCATGAGCGCCGGTGCGGTCGGCAAGTTGCCCGCAATCGAGGTGAAATTGAACGGAGTCACCGCGAAGACGAAGCCCTCGAGAGGTCGGTAATCGACCCGGTTCCACACCCCGGCCGCCGAGTCGGGCTGGTCCTCATAGATTCTGCGCATGAAGGCGGGGTTGAATCGCCAGAAGTCGATCAATTCGCAGGCCGAGTCGATCTCGGCCTGGTAGACGCTCTTAGACTGGTTCAGCATGGTCGCTGCGTTGACGGTGTCGCGCCACGGACCGGCCAGGAGATCCGCCGCCTTGAGCAGCACCCCGGCACGGTCTTCCCAGGCCATCTCGGACCACTCTCGCCAGGCCCGCTGAGACGCCTCGACCGCATCGTTGACTTCGCTCTCACCCGCGCGGTGATAGACCCCCAGGACATGCTTCCGGTCGTGTGGGCAAATGACCTGCGCGGTGTTTCCGGTACGAACCTCCTCCCCGCCGATGATCAGCGGAATCTCCACCTCTTCAATCATCATGTCGGCGAGCCGTTCCTTGATCGCAGCGCGCTCGGGAGAGCCGGGCTCGTAGTCGCGAACGGGCTCGTTTCTCGGCAGCGGCGGATTGGCAATTGCGTTGGGCATCGAGTTTCCTCCGTCGGCGTATCGTACAACGGACGCATGACCGTCTGGACTCGCTGTGTGGGCTGCTAGAGTCGAACAGGAATGGATCTCAGGACCCACCCGGACATCGACCGGCGGCTCTGCGGCGAGCCGGTCGAGCTCGGCGAAGGCTTCGCTTCGGTCGAGCTCAAGGCAACGCCGGAGATGGTGGTCGACGAGCACAGACTCGTGCACGGAGGCTTCGTTTTCGGTCTGGCCGACCACGCGGCGATGCTCGCCGTGAACCACCCCAACGTGGTTCTGGGGCAAGCCAACAGTAGATTCCTCAAGCCGGTCCGAGAAGGCGAGATCCTCCTCGCGGTTGCCGAGATCGTCCGACGCGACGGCCGGAAGAAGACCGTACAGGTTGAGGTCCGCCGTGGGAACGACACCGTCATGAGCGCCGAGCTGGTCTGCTACGAGTTGGACCATCACGTTCTACAAGTCCCGAGCCCGCACGCCGAGTAGATCTTGATAGCCATGGACGGCGGTGATCGCATAGCTCGAGTTCTCACCCGACACGGCGTCCGATTTCTTTTCACGCTGTGCGGAGGTCACATCTCCCCGATCCTCGTCGCTGCCAAGCGGCGCGGCATTCGAGTCGTCGATGTTCGCGACGAGGCCAGCGCGGTGTTCGCCGCCGACTCGGTCGCCCGGCTCACGGGGATACCCGGGGTGGCGGCGGTAACCGCAGGGCCCGGGCTCACCAATACGATTACGGCGGTCAAGAACGCCCAGCTGGCGCAGTCCCCCGTGGTGATCCTGGGAGGAGCCACGGGCACGATCCTCAAGGGTCGTGGATCACTCCAGGACATCGATCAGCTCGCCCTGGTCGAGCCGCACGTCAAGTGGGCCGGCACGTCGTCACGGGTGCGGGACCTGGAACCGGCGCTCGAGAAGGCCATGTTCATAGCGGCCGAAGGCGTGCCCGGACCGGTCTTCCTGGAGTGCCCGGTGGATCTGCTCTATCCGGAAGAGATCGTGCGCAAGCTCTATCTCGATATGGGCGGCAAGGGGCAGAGCCTGTCGTCCCGCGCCCTGTCTTCCTACCTTGGCTGGCACGTCAACAGGTTGTTTCGAGGAGCCGGAAAGCCTCGTGCCGCCGAGTTGGGGATCCCGGAACCCGCGGGTCCGCGACCGTTCGAGATTCGCCGCGCCCTGCGGCGCCTGGGGCTCGCGCGACGGCCGGTGCTGATGGTGGGCAGCCAGGCTCTGGTGCGCGCGGAGCGCGCCGCCGATGTGGCGAAAGCGGTGGCACGGCTGGAGATTCCAACCTACCTTTCGGGCATGGCGCGCGGTCTCCTGGGACGCGGGCACCGATTGCAAATGCGGCATAAACGGCGCGTCGCTCTCAAGGAGGCCGACCTGGTCATCCTGGCGGGCGTCCCCTTCGACTTTCGACTCGACTACGGCCGCCAGATCAGTTCAAAAGCGAAGGTGATCTCGGCGAACCTGAGCGAGGAAGGCCTGAAGAAGAACCGGGATCCCGATCTCGGCGTCTGCTGTAACGCCGGCCGCTTCCTCGAAGCGCTGGCGACCGAGGCTCCGCGAAGCGTAGACCGAAGCGAATGGCTCGGACGCCTGCGCGAGCGCGACCTCGCGCGCGAACAGGACATCGCCGAACGGGCCACCGAGCCCACCGGCCATATCAACCCCTTGGCCCTGTGCCGGGAGATCGACACCCATCTCGATTCCAACAGCGTTCTGGTGGCCGACGGCGGAGACTTCGTGGCCACTGCCTCCTATTCCGTGTCGCCGCGGGGTCCGCTGTCTTGGCTGGATCCCGGGGTCTTCGGAACTCTCGGTGTCGGCGGCGGCTTCGCTCTCGGCGCCAAGCTCTGCCGGCCCGGGGCCGAGGTCTGGATCATCTACGGAGACGGCTCCGCGGCCTACTCGATCGCCGAGTTCGACACTTACGTCCGGCACGAACTGCCGGTAATCGCCGTGGTCGGGAACGACGCCTCCTGGGCCCAGATCGCCAGGGAGCAGATCGAGATCCTCGAAGACGACGTCGGAACCGTGCTCCGGCGCAGCGACTACCACGTCGTGGCCGAGGGATTCGGCGGCAAAGGGCTCCTCCTGGACTCCCCGGACAAGATCGCGCCGACTCTGGCCGCTGCCAAGGCGGAGGCCGCTCGGGGACGGCCGGTGCTGATCAACGCTCTGCTCGGCAAGAGCGACTTCCGCAAGGGCTCGATCTCGATGTAGCCGGGGACACCATTCTGTTGGTGTCTCCTCCCGACTCTGTGTATCGAGGCGTCCCCCCGATCAGCGCCAGGCCGCGATCGCGAACAGGACAAAGCCGACGATCATGAGCAGGCCGCCGATCGGGGTCACGGCTCCGAGCCAACGGGGCGAGCCCAGCGCCAGAGCGAACACGGTACCGCTGAAAACCAGCGTGCCGAGGAACAACGACCAGCCCGGTGCCGCCACAGGCTGAGCGAGCACTTTCCCGCCGAGTCCTACCAGCGACAGCCCGAGGCCGCCATACATCAGGTAGCGAGCCGCCGTCTCCCAAAGGGTAAGGCTGTCCGCTGCCAGCCGAGCGGCCAGCGCGTGCGCTCCAAAGGCGCCGGCGACGATCGAAGCCGCGCAGAGGAGCGCTCCGGCCACAAGCCAGTTCATCACATTGCCTCGCCGCCTAACCGGCGCCGGGTGCCTCGAACTCGCCCAGCGGCCGGATCGACGTCACTTCCCGGCGTTCTACCTCAACTCTGGGTAGCCGGTTCCAGACCCCGAACTGAATCGCCCGTTTCAGGTAATCGCCCCGGCTCATCTTATCCGTCGGCCGGTGCATATCGGCATCCAGGAGAACGACCACGCGCTCATCCTCGTCTTCGCAGCGATCCCACGTAGAGGTCCTCCGCGGAGGTCTCGACCACGACGGTAATGCCGTGGAGCTCACTCTTGCCCTGGTGAAAGGTGCCCAACTCAGGAAACCGAGGCGCCGAGGTCCCGGGCGAAGGCCTGGGTCAAATCATCCGCCACCTCTTCGGCCGACCGATTCTCGATCCGGTGTCTGGGCACAAAATAGACCAGCTCGCCCTGGTTGAACAGAGCGATCGAGGGGCTCGATGGTGGAATGTCGGCAAAATAACCGCGCGCCCTGGCCGCGGCTTCGGCATCTTGACCGGCGAATACCGTCGCCAACCGATCCGGCTTGACTTCCGACTGAAGCGCCGCCCGCAGGCCGGGGCGCGCCTGACCGGCAGCGCAACCACAAACCGAGTTGACGACCAGCAACGCCGAACCGGACTTGTCGGCCATGAAGGCATCGACCTCTTCGGCGGTGCGTAGTTCCTGAAAGCCGATGGATGTGAGCTCGTCTCGCATCGGCTGGACAAGTAGAGGACTGTACACGTGCAATCTCCTTTTTCGCTGAAGGCGCCCGCAGTGTCGTCGCGGGCGCGGCCAATTGTATGACAGGAGCCGGACGACACCAGCCGGCGGGGCCAGTGCGTCGACGCGCCCCGCCAGGCGATTTACCAGGGGCCGGCTCGAGCTGGAAGGCCTTTGAGCGCTCGGCTCTCGCCTGCGCGCCTCTGGTCTCCTTGCCCGAGGCGTCCCCTGGCCGCTGCTCTGGCAATCGGCTCCTCCGCGCCTTTGGTCAGCCGCTCTCTCCTCCTACGCACCGCAACGAGTCCACTGGATCGCATGAGCCGAAAGGCTCGAGTGCTGGCAAGGCCGGGACCGGCTCTTCAGAACTTACCGCTGCTAGAATCGCCTGGTGCTGCGAGCGCGACAGACCATCCTGAGCTCGGCACTCCTGCTGGCGCTCGTCGCCTGCCAAGCCGCCCCCGCGGGCGAAGGCAACTGGTCGAGCGGACCCGCGACGAGTATGCTCGACGACCTGGTGAAGACCGCCGGCGAACGGCGTCTCACCGCCGCTTTTCTCATTGTCGACGGTGTCTACAACACCGAGCTCACTGCGCCTTTCGACGTCCTCCAGCACACGATTTACCACGCCCCGAACGGCCTCGGCATCGAGGTCTTCACCATTTCTCCCGACGGTCGGGCCGTGACCACGGCGGAAGGCCTGAACATCCAGGCCGACCACAGCTTCGCGAACGCGCCGGCCATCGACTTGCTCGTGGTTCCAAGCGCCGAAGCGAGTCGAGACAAGGACCTCGAACGCGAAGACCTTATCGAATGGGTCGCCGCAACCGGCGAGCGGGCGGGCGGGAACATGTCTCTCTGTTGGGGCGCATTCGTTCTCGCGCAGGCCGGCCTTCTCGACGACACCGCCTGCACGACGTTCCCCAGCGACTACGACACCTTCACCGAGCGTTTTCCGGCGCTCGACCTGCGTATCAACGTGTCTTTTGTTCACTCCGGAAAGACCATCACATCCCAGGGAGGGGCGCGCAGTTTCGACGCCGCGATGTATCTCGTCGACAGGCTGTACGGAGAGCAGGTTGCGGCTGGAGTCGGCGGCGGCCTGTTGATTCCCTGGCCGCCCGATGACGACTGGGTGCCCTATCTGGTTTCGGAGCCGAAATGAGTCAGCGATGGAAACTCGAGCCGCGGGGCCGCCTGCTGATGGGGCCGGGCCCATCCAGCGTTCATCCGCGCGTCTACGAGGCACTGGGTAAGCCCCTCGTCGGACACCTTGACCCCCAGTTCCTCGAGATCATGGACGAGCTCCAGACGATGTTGCGAGGGGTCTTCGCGACCGAAAACCTCCTCACCGTTGCCGTCTCGGGGACCGGCAGTGCCGGTATGGAAGCCGTTCTGACGAATTTGATCGAGCGCGGTGACGAAGCTCTGGTCTGCGTCAACGGAGTCTTCGGTAATCGCATGGCCGACATCGTCGAGCGGCTGGGCGGGGTCCTGCACAGGATCGATCGGCCCTGGGGAGAGGTCTTCGATCCGGCCGAGATCGAACGGGCACTGGCCGATCACCCCGAGATCGAACTGGTCGCGATCGTCAACGCCGAAACTTCCACCGGTGCGTGCCAACCGCTCGCCGATCTCGGCAGGATTTGTCGCGCCCACGAGGCCCTTCTGGTCGTCGACGCGGTGACGTCCCTGGGCGGCCAGGATCTTCGCGTCGACGACTGGCTGATTGACGCCTGCTACAGCGGGACCCAGAAGTGCCTGAGCTGTCCGCCCGGGCTGGCGCCGGTCACTCTCGGACCTCGCGCGGTCGACAAGCTCGATCGCCGCACGACTCGGGTCGCCAGCTGGTATCTCGACCTCTCCATGATCCGGAGCTACTGGAGCGAGGGCCAGCGCTCTTACCACCACACCGCCCCGATCTCGATGAACTACGCCCTGCATCAGGCGCTGGCGCTGGCATTGGAGGAAGGTCTCGGATCCAGGTTCGAGCGTCATCGGCGAAACAGCGCCGCACTGATGGCCGGGCTTCAGGCCCTCGGCTGCTCCCCGTTTGTAGCCCGGAAGCACCGGCTACCGATGCTCAATGCGGTCCATGTCCCAGCGGGCGTCGACGATGCCGCGGTTCGTCGGGAGTTGCTGAACGGCTACAACATCGAGATCGGCGGCGGACTCGGAGAGCTG